>CAKKRP010000093.1 GCA_919902765.1 Gammaproteobacteria bacterium
TGGGAAGAATTTCCCAAGCGGCACTTGCTAGGTTAGCGGCGGATTTACATTTTTTTTAATGAAACAATCGGATGGCGATACCGATTCGTGACTAAAGTCACACTAAATTCAAGCGCAGGGCACAACGAGGGCGCCCCTACGAAACCGTACGCAGCAAACGGCTGCCCAGGATGCAAGCTTGGCACATACTTCACGCAAGCTGGCGACCTTTTAGAGCCTTGCGACTTTCCTATTGCCGTCACCTGGAAGCAATACATTCAATTCCAGGATTTCGCGATTGCCTTCGCGATCAAGCGTCACTTTAATATTGTCTTGATCGACATGTACATATTTTGCGATGACCGCTAAAATATCTTGCCTGAGTGCAGGCAGATAATCCGGCCCGTTGCGGTCTACGTTTTCACGCGCAAGTATCACTTGCAGGCGCTCCTTGGCGACAGAGGCGGAGGCCGACGGTTGCCGATTACGACGCAAAAAATTCATCAACATAGTCTTAGGTCCCAAACAATCGACGGATGATACTTTTCTTTTCAGGCTCAAGGAAACGCATAGGCTTTTGCTCGCCTATAAAACGCGCCACCATATCGTGATAGGCCTGGCCACTCGTGCTTTTGTTGTTGTGTATGACGGGCACACCCGCATTAGACGCGTGCAAGACGCTCTCCGACTCGGGAATAACGCCCAACAACGATACGCTCAATAATTCTTGTATATCGTCCACGCTCAACATCTCGCCCTGCGCCACGCGACTGGGCGCATAGCGGGTGATCACCAGATGTTCCTTGATAGGCTCGCTGCCTTCCACGGCGCGCTTGGATTTCGCGGCCAGGATGCCCAACATGCGATCGGAATCACGCACCGATGAGACTTCCGGATTAGTGACCACCAAGGCCTCGTCGGCATGATACAACGCCATAATCGCGCCTTTTTCAATTCCAGCCGGTGAGTCGCATACGATATAGTCAAAGGTTTCACGTAATTCGTTCATGACGCGCTCGACGCCTTCTTGTGTCAAGGCGTCTTTATCGCGTGTCTGCGAGGCCGGCAACACATAAAGATTGTCGCTGTTTTTATCGCGAATCAGCGCTTGTTTTAACGTCGCTTCGTTGTTTTGCACGTTGACGAAATCATACACCACGCGCCGTTCGCAACCCATAATCAAATCCAGATTGCGCAACCCGATATCAAAATCAATGACTGCGGTTTTATGCCCACGCAAGGCGAGGCCCGACGCAAAACTTGCGCTGGTGGTGGTTTTACCCACACCACCCTTGCCCGAGGTCACAACTATCACTTTGGCCAAGTTTGCCTCCATATTAATGTTACAGCGACAGAGAGAAGATAAATGTTATATGGACCCGTTCGATATCACTCTAGGGTTCCCAATGCGACGATCACTAATTTATCGCCCTCCAAATAGGCTTGCGCCATTTTATGATAATGATTATTAGGTGCTTTATCTTCAAAAACACGAAAATGTCCCGCGACCGAAAGCAATTCGGGCTCCATACTTTGCGCAAAAATGCGCGCGCCGGTATTGCCTGTTGCACCGGCCAAGGCCCGCCCACGCAACGGCGCATAAATATGGATATTGCCATCCGCGATGACCTCTGCGCCCGCGCTAACCGGCCCCAATATGACGAGATCTCCCCCCTGGGCGTAAATCTGTTGCCCGGAACGCACGGGTTGCGTGACGATTTTAGTTTTACCGGGCGCGCCGTGATCGCGGTCTTGTTGTGCTTGCGCGGTCGCAGTGCTTTTTTCTTTGCGCAATGACTCCACCTTTGCTGCCGATGCCGCGCGCGCTGCGCCGATGGCGAGATCCTGTGTCGCTCCACCTTTGACCACGGCTAAACCATTCAATAGCGCAAGCTGTGTTTGCGAAACCGTGCCGTTGCGCACCCCGACCGGAATCAATAAATTGCGACGTAACACGGCAATCAGCGCGGGAAAGTCGATAGGCTCCGCCAGATGTTGCAAGGCGCTAAGATCTATGACGACAGGTGCATTTTCAAAAAAGCGTATGTGTTGCGCCAAGCGGTGTTTGAGATCCGCCTCTACCGCCGCCACGTCCTTACTCAACATGCGCAACACCGGCAGGGTAAATGACGTGCCCTTCAGTTCCACGGCGGGGGCTGCGGCGCTGGCATATGCATCTTGAGTCTGCGGTAAATCGACGCCCAAAACAGCGATCTCCACAAGCGTACGGAAAACTGACGATACTCAAACGGGAAGTGAGCAAGCACCTTCCCTAGAGGCTATAAGTTATTGTATATGGTGGTCAGAGTGTGTACAAGGCCAATGGTGCGAAAAAAAAGGCCGACACCTAGGCCGGCCTCACATATGTCTGCTTACAGAGAATTACACTTCAATAGCGGGCTCGGTGGCCACTTCAAACTCGAAGGTCAATTTATCGTTGACCTCACTGACCGAGACATGTCCGCCTTTGGTCAAACGACCGAACAATAATTCTTCGGCCAAGGGCTTTTTCAATTCCTCTTTGATCACGCGCGCCATCGGCCTAGCACCCATGGTTTTGTCGTACCCTTTCTTAGCCAACCATTGACGGGCCTTCAAATCGACATCTAAAGACACGGATTTGTCCATCAACTGGCCTTCCAGCTCCATCAGGAATTTATCCACGACATGGCCGATGATGCTCGGATCCAAGGATTTGAATTGGATAATGCCGTCCAGACGATTGCGGAATTCCGGGCTGAAGGTGCGCCGTATCACATCGCCGCTGTCGGTGCTATTGTCTTGATGACTAAACCCGATCGACGTACGCGCCGCATGTTCCGCACCGGCATTGGTGGTCATCACCAAGATGATATTGCGAAAATCCGTCTTACGGCCATTGGTATCGGTCAAGGCGCCGTGATCCATCACTTGCAATAACAAATTAAACACATCGGGATGGGCCTTTTCGATTTCATCGAGTAGCAATACCGCATGCGGATGTTTGTTAATCGCTTCGGTGAGCAAACCGCCTTGATCGAACCCGACATAACCCGGCGGTGCGCCGATCAAGCGCGATACGGTATGCCGTTCCATATATTCCGACATATCAAAACGTATCAATTCTATGCCCAACGTCGCGGCCAGTTGCTTGGTGACTTCGGTTTTACCGACACCCGTGGGGCCGGAAAACAAGAAGGAGCCGATAGGTTTGGTTTGATCGCCCAGACCCGACCGCGCCATGCGTATCGCCGCCGCAAGCGTGCCGATGGCTTCGTCTTGACCGAACACTACACGCCTTAAGTTCACATCCAAGGTTTTCAGGGCTGCGACATCGGAACGTGAGACATTTTTCGGCGGAATACGCGCGATTTTAGCGACGACGGCCTCGATATCCGCCACGCCCATCACCTTTTTGCGTTTGGACGGCGACAACAAGCGTTGACTCGCCCCGGCCTCATCGATCACATCTATCGCTTTGTCCGGCAAATGACGATCTGTGATATAGCGCGCCGATAATTCGGCGGCAGCGGCTAAGGCTTGGCGCGTAAATTTAACGCCGTGGTGTTCTTCAAACCGCGATTTCAGCCCGTGTAGAATTTGCACGGTTTCTTCGACACTCGGTTCTGGAATATCGATTTTTTGAAAGCGCCGCGCCAAGGCGCGATCTTTTTCAAAAATACCGCGATATTCTTGGTACGTCGTTGAGCCTATACACTTCAACTGCCCATTGGCTAGCATCGGTTTGATCAAATTGGAGGCATCCATGACGCCGCCTGAGGCGGAACCCGCACCGATGATGGTGTGAATTTCGTCAATGAACAACACCGCGCCTTCCTCTTTTTGCAATTGCTTGAGCAAGGCCTTGAGGCGTTTTTCAAAATCACCGCGATATTTGGTGCCTGCGAGTAAGGCGCCTAAATCCAAGGAATAGATAATCGCATTGGCCAACACCTCGGGGAGTTCGTTATCCACGATTTTTTTGGCCAAACCTTCGGCGATGGCGGTCTTACCGACACCCGCCTCACCGACAAACAACGGATTATTTTTACGGCGACGACATAATATCTGTATGGTGCGTTCCAACTCCGGTCCGCGCCCGATCAAGGGATCGATTTTTCCTTGGCGCGCCATTTCATTGAGGTTGGAGGCATAGCTTTCTAACGGCGTTTTACCGGTAGATTCGCCCGTCGCTTCTTCCTCGGAAGGCGCGGCTGCACCCCCGCCCGGCGACTGGCCGTCCTCTTCACCATGCACCTTGGAAATGCCGTGGGAAATGTAATTCACGATATCAAGGCGCGAAATATTGTGCCGCCCCAAGAAAAACACCGCTTGCGATTCTTGTTCGCTAAAAATGGCAACCAAGACATTGGCACCGGTGACTTCTTTCTTCCCAGAGGACTGCACCTGGAATACGGCGCGCTGCAATACCCGTTGAAAACCCAAGGTCGGTTGCGTTTCGCGCGGATCGTCTTCCGTGATATAGGGCGTCGTTTCATCGACAAATTGGTTTAACTCGGCGCGTAGTTCGTCCAACTTAGCACCGCAGGCCCGCAACGCCGCTGCCGCCGCGCTGTTCTCTATCAAGGCCAATAGCAGATGCTCAACCGTCACATACTCGTGGCGTTTGTCCCTCGCCGCCCTAAAGGCGATGTTCAGTGACATTTCAAGCTCTTTGTTGATCATGCAATCAGGCCTCAATCATCCTCAACACTATCAAAAATCACGCCCGTTCCATGGTGCATAGCAACGGATGCTGATTCCTCCGTGAAAATTCGTTCACCTGGGCGACCTTAGTTTCCGCAATCTCGCGGCTATAAACCCCGCATATCCCTTTTCCTTGGGTATGCACCTGCAACATGATCTGGGTAGCCTGCTCTTGGTTCATCCCAAAAAATTGCTGCAGTACCAGGACGACGAATTCCATAGGTGTAAAATCGTCATTCATCAGAATGACCTTGTACAAAGGGGGCCGCTTCAATTTCGGCCGCGCCTCTTGTACATCTAGAGCACCGCCTTCCTTACTATATTGATCGTCACTCATAGCCAATAACTTAACCGCCGTTAGACGTATTTTTAACTCTAATCAACATAGCATAGCCGCACCGTAGCAAATACCCGTAAGCCTTAAGCATTTACCTACACCTGCCAACCAGCCCCCATAAACATTTAGAAAGAGTCTACCACGACAAAAATCCGTCACAATATCATTTAATTAAAAATATGCCCGATTTTCCCCACTTTCATTTGCAAACGCATAATTCATGATGTATTAGATAATGATAGCCCGTAGGAAGTTGCAGGTTAAAGGGCTAGGTATTTAGGTTACATCATAAAGCAGGAGGTCTTCCGGCCATGGCCACAGGTACGGTGAAATGGTTTAATAATGCAAAGGGGTACGGATTCATATCTCCGGACAATGGCGGTGACGATGTCTTCGCACATTTTTCGGCGATCGAAATGGACGGTTATAAGACACTTAAACAAGGCCAGAAAGTCGCCTTTGATCTGATTAACGGGCCTAAAGGCCCGCAAGCAGCCAAAATCATGGCACACATGGCGACGCTGGAGGCCGCGCTCGCCTAGCCGCACGCACTGCGTATAAAAGGCGCTATTGTGCAACGCGGGGTGTGCAGCACGTCCATAAGATGCGACACACCGCGCGTAGGCGCTTGCGGACACCGGGCTCGCCTGCGTGCGGGCCGGGGTCGCGCACGGCGGGCTACATGTGCGCAATGAGGGCATCGCCGAAGGCTGAACACGACAGTTGCGTCGCGCCGGGCATGAGCCGCGCAAAATCGTAGGTCACGGTCTGCGCCATTATCGCGCGCGACATACTTTTTACAATGAGATCGGCTGCCTCGGTCCATTGGAGGTGGCGCAACATCATCTCCGCCGACAAGATCAATGATCCAGGATTCACCATATCCTTACCCGCATATTTGGGTGCGGTACCATGCGTCGCCTCAAACATGGCCACGGAGTCCGATAGATTGGCGCCTGGGGCGATGCCTATGCCCCCCACCTGTGCCGCCAATGCATCGGAGATGTAGTCGCCATTCAAATTGAGCGTGGCAATAACGCTGTATTCTTCCGGGCGTAACAAGATTTGCTGTAAAAACGCATCGGCGATCACATCTTTAATCACGATGGGCCGGCCGGTGGCCGGGTGCGGAAAGCTGCACCACGGCCCTTGCTCAATGAGTTGAGCGCCGAATTCGCGCTTCGCCAGTTCATAACCCCAATTTTTAAACGCGCCTTCGGTAAATTTCATGATATTGCCTTTGTGAACCAACGTCACCGAATCGCGATGATTGTCTATCGTGTATTGGATGGCTTTGCGCACCAGACGTTCCGTGCCTTCACGCGACACGGGTTTAATGCCTATGCCTGACGTGCCGGGAAAGCGTATGCTCGTCACCTTCAATTCGCGCTGTAAAAAATCGATCAGTTTTTTGGCCTCCGGCGATTGCGCGGCCCATTCGATACCCGCGTAAATATCTTCGGAATTCTCGCGAAATATCACCATATCGGTTTTTTCGGGTTCCTTCACCGGGCTGGGCGTACCGGCGTAATAGCGCACCGGACGTAGACACACGTATAGATCCAAGCGTTGGCGTAGTGTCACGTTTAATGAACGTATGCCCCCGCCCACGGGAGTGGTCAAGGGGCCTTTTATCGACACCACGTATTCCTCTAGGGCTTGCAGTGTCTCTTCCGGCAACCAATTGTTATCGCCATACAATTTGACCGATTTTTCACCGGCGTAGACTTCCACCCACGCTATGGAACGCTTACCGCCATAGGCCTTTTGCAGTGCCGCATCCACCACTTTGCGCATCACCGGGGTGATATCTATCCCAGTGCCATCGCCTTCAATAAAGGGAATGATAGGCCGATCCGGCACTTGCAGCGAAAAATCTTTTTTGACGACGATTTTTTTGCCGTCCTTGGGGACAACAATGTGTGACGAGGCCATGGGTGCTCCAGATGAATTCACAATTGCCGAATTTTAGCATTTTCCGGGCCTTAGCGCATGGGTCTTATTCATGGTACAATTACCCGGTTTTATCTGGTTTGGTCGATTAACGCACTCAACGTCGCTATTATGCCCCCTCCCCAAGTCATGGTCGGTATCTCCGGCGGCGTAGATTCCGCCGTCAGCGCCTTATTGCTCAAGCAGCAAGGCTATGCCGTGTCCGGGCTATTTATGAAAAACTGGGACGACGACGACGACCAAGATTACTGTCCTGCCGCGCAAGACCTTGCGGATGCCGAGGCGGTCTGCGCGGCTATCGCCGTGCAGTTACACAAAAAAAATTTCGCGGCCGAATATTGGGCACGCGTATTCAAACACTTCTTAGCGGAATATGCAGCCGGGCGCACGCCTAACCCCGACATCTTGTGCAATAGTGAAATTAAATTCGAGG
>CAKKRP010000094.1 GCA_919902765.1 Gammaproteobacteria bacterium
GAAAAAAACATACAATTAGAACACTGTCAACTACAATTTAATGGGACAGCCCTGGAGGTCTACCCTTTCCGCCTTGCTGGGATTGCGGTTGTGGGCTATAATCCTGCCCCGCTTTTCGGACTAAATTTATGGCCCATCCAGCAACACCCGGACTCTTGCTGATTAGCGCGGGCTCTTTGCTCACGTCTATGATTATCTCGGGATTTTTGCTTGGATATCTGCTGGATCGTTGGTTAAATACCTTACCGGTATTCATGCTTTTGATGGGGTTGTTGGGGATAGTCGGCGGTGCGATGAAGGTGTTAAGGCTGCTGAATCACCCAGGGTTGAATAAGCCATGAATGTACCCGCGAACAACGATGTGGCCGCCCATGCGCGGCGTTTGTTGACGCTCCAGGCCATCGCGGCGGCGGCGGTGGCGATCGGTGCCGCAGTGTATGGCGGCGCGGCGGCGGCAGTGGCTGCGGGTTATGGTGCATTGATTAGTATCGCCTCCACCCTGTTATTGAGTTGGGGTGTGAAGCGCGCCCAGGCCGTTGCGGCAACCAGTCCGCAACGCAGCCAAGTGATGTTGTACCTGGGCGCGGTGCAGCGCTTTGTGTTAGTGCTGGTGTTACTGGTGATAGGTTTTTGGGGTTTGCAGGCGCAGCCCTTGCCGATGATTATCGGTTTTGCCATTGCGCAGTTGATGTTTGTGGTGCAAGGGCAACACTTACGTCGGCCTTGATTTCGAACAATTGGGGGAGTAAGCACGTGAGTACAGAAGCGAGCGGCGGGAGCTCCGTCGAATATATTCAGCATCACTTGACCAATCTCAGTGTCGGCGAAGGCTTTTGGAGCTGGCACGTCGATACCTTGGTGGTCAGTTTTGCATTGGCCGTATTGATCGTCAGCGTCGGTTGGGTGGTCGGTCGCCGCCTCAACCCGAATGTCCCCGGCGGTTTTCAAAATTTTATCGAAGTCATTATCGAGTTCGTTTCCACGCAGGTGAAAGACACCTTCCCCGGCCACAACCCCATCATCGCGCCGCTGGCCTTAACGGTGTTTTTGTGGGTGTGGTTAATGAACTTCATGGATTTAATCCCCGTCGATTTGTTGCCGTTTCTCGCCAAATATTTTGATATTCACTATTTGAAAGTTGTACCCACCACCGACCTCAATACCACCTTAGGCATGGCGATGACGGTATTCGTGTTGGTGTTTTTTTATCACATCAAAATCAAGGGCCTGTTCGGCTATATCAAGAGCGTGTTGACGCATCCGTTCGGTAAATGGTTGTTCCCGGTCAATATCGCGATGACGGCGGTGGAAGAAGTCGCCAAACCCTTGAGCTTGTCGTTGCGGTTGTTCGGCAACATGTTCGCCGGTGAATTGGTGTTTTTGTTAATCGCTTTGTTGGGCGGCGGTGCGACCATCGGTTTGGGATTGTTGATCTGGTTGCCGTTGCAGGTGGTGCTCGATTTGGGCTGGTTAATCTTCCACATTTTGGTGATCACGCTACAGGCATTTATTTTCATGGTGTTGAGCATTGTGTACTTGGGCATGGCCCATGTCGGCGGTGACGATCACTAGCGAGTAAATTTATACCGGTTTTTTGATTTTTTATTTTTAACTTTGAGGAGTAATAACCATGGCACTAACCCCTGAAATGATCACTTCCATCTACGGTTACACCACCATTGTCGTGGGCATGATGTTGTCCGCCGCCGGTTTAGGTTCCGCCTTGGGTTGGGGTTTGATTTGTATGAAAACCATCGAAGGTATCGCCCGCCAACCCGAAATGCGCCCGGCCTTGATGACCAATATGTTCATCTTCGCAGGTTTGATGGAATCTTTTCCCTTCATCATCTTGGCATTCGCAATGTGGTTCTTGTTCGCCAACCCGTTCGTCGGCGCGTTGAAGGCTGCGGTGGGTGCCTAATTAGGCCTAACCACGTTAATACGGGGGAAACACTATGAATATTACTGTGACCTTGTTTGCCCAGATGGCGGCGTTTGCGCTGCTGATTGTGTTTGTGAACCGGGTGTTGTGGGGTCCGTTGTCCGCCGCGTTGGCTGATCGCCAAAAGCGCATCGCCGAAGGGTTGGCGGCGGCGGAGCGTGGCCGTCACGAGCATGAATTGGCCGAAAAACGCGCCAAAACCGTGCTCGAAGACGCCAAGAAACAAGCCGCTGAGATCCTCGCGTCGGCGCAAAAACGCCACCACGAAATCGTTGAAGAGGCCAAGGCGGTGGCGATTAAAGAAGCCGATCGCGTAAAGGCGCAGGCCCAAGCCGAGTTGCAGCAAGAAGTGCAGCGCGCGCGCGAGCAATTGCGTAAAGACGTTGCGTCGGTGGCGATTGCGGCGGCGTCCAAGCTATTGAAAAAAGAGGTGGATTCCAAGGCCCATGCGGTCCTGTTGAATGACCTCGCAGCGCAAGTGTAACGAGGCGCATCATGGCAGAAAATACCACCTTGGCCCGCCCCTACGCATGGGCGGTTTTTGAGTTAGCGCAGGCCGCGAAAAAGCTGCAACCATGGTCGGAGACCTTGGATTTTGCGGCCGCCGTTGCCATCGATCCGCAGGTGGCTCGACTGATCGGAAATCCGCGCACCACCAAGGCCAAATTGATCGAATTGTTTACCGCTGTGTGCAAGCTCGACGCGCAAGGTGTCAATCTGATCAAAGTGTTGGTCGAAAATCGCCGCTTGGGGGTGTTGCCCGAGATCGCCGAAATCTACGCGCAATTGCGCGCCGAGGCCGAGCGTACGGTGATCGCCGAGGTGGTGACTGCCTTTGCATTGGATGCCGCGCAGGAAAAATCTTTGGTAGCGACGCTGAAGCAAAAACTCAATCGTGAAGTGAGTTTGCAGTCGCGTGTTGATCCAGAATTAATGGGTGGCGCGATCATCCGTGTTGGCGACCGTGTTATCGACGGTTCGCTCTCCGGTCGTTTGAATCAATTGGCAAATGAGTTGGCGCGTCGTTAAGCGCGGCCACAGAGGAAAAGTTTATGCAACTGAATCCATCCGAAATCAGTGAGCTGATTAAGAAACGTATAGAGAATTTTGAAACCAGCACCGGCGGCCGTACCGAAGGCACCGTGGTCAGTTTGACCGACGGTATCGCCCGCGTACACGGTTTGTCCGACGTGATGTCCGGCGAAATGTTGGAATTTCCCGGCAACACCTATGGTATGGCCTTGAACTTGGAGCGCGACTCCGTAGGTGCCGTGATCTTGGGTGCTTACGAGCACATCAGCGAAGGCGGCACTGTCAAATGCACGGGTCGCATCTTGGAAGTGCCGGTCGGCAATGAATTGTTAGGCCGCGTGGTCGATTCCTTGGGTAATCCCATCGACGGCAAAGGCCCGATCAACGCCAAGCAATCTTCGCCTATCGAAAAGATCGCGCCCGGCGTGATTTGGCGTAAGTCGGTGTCGCAGCCGGTGCAAACCGGGTTGAAGGCCATCGACGCGATGGTGCCGGTCGGTCGCGGACAACGCGAACTGATCATCGGCGACCGCCAAACCGGTAAAACCGCCGTGGCGATCGACGCCATCATCAATCAGAAAGGCACGGGTGTGAAGTGTATCTACGTCGCGATCGGCCAGAAGGCCTCTTCTATCGCCAACGTGGTGCGCAAATTGGAAGAGCACGGCGCGCTGGCCCACACGATCATCGTGGCCGCCACCGCCTCCGATCCCGCTGCAATGCAGTTTATCGCGCCCTACTCGGGCTGCGCGATGGGCGAATATTTCCGCGACAACGGTGAAGACGCGCTGATCGTGTACGACGATTTGACCAAGCAGGCCTGGGCGTACCGTCAAGTGTCGTTATTGCTGCGCCGTCCGCCGGGTCGCGAGGCCTATCCGGGTGACGTGTTCTATCTGCATTCGCGTTTGTTGGAGCGCGCCGCGCGCGTCAACGAGGCATGGGTAGAAAAGATGACCGGCGGTCGCGTGAAAGGCAAAACGGGAAGTTTGACCGCGCTGCCGATCATCGAAACCCAAGCCGGCGACGTGTCGGCCTTCGTGCCGACCAACGTGATCTCCATCACCGACGGTCAGATATTCTTGGAAACCGATTTGTTCAATTCCGGTATCCGTCCCGCCATCAACGCGGGTCTGTCGGTGTCGCGCGTCGGTGGTGCCGCCCAAACCAAGATCATCCGCAAGCTCGGCGGCGGTGTGCGTTTAGACTTGGCGCAGTTCCGCGAATTGGCGGCGTTTGCGCAGTTCGCATCGGATCTGGACGAATCGACCCGCAAGCAAATCGAACGCGGCCGTCGCGTCACCGAACTGATGAAACAGAAGCAATATTCACCGCTGTCGGTGGCCGAAATGGCGTTTTCGCTGTTTGCCGCCAACGATGGTTTCCTTGACGATGTGGAAGCCAAAAAAGTGGTGAGCTTCGAGGCGGCGTTGCACTCTTGGTTGCGCAGCAATGCCGCCACCTTGATGCAAACCATCAATGCCAAGGCCGATTATAACGACGAGATTGCCGCGCAAATGCGCGAGGCGGTTAAGAAGTTTAAGACGACGGGCACCTGGTAACGGGAGTAGAGGCTCATGGCGGGCGGTAAAGAGATACGCGTCAAGATCAAGAGTATTAAAAACACTCAGAAGATCACGCGCGCAATGGAAATGGTCGCGGCGAGCAAAATGCGCCGCGCGCAAGAGCATATGCAGGCGACACGTCCTTATGCGGCGAAAATCCGCACAGTGATCCATCACCTGGCGCACGCGCACCCGGAATATAAACCTGCGTACATGATCGAACGTCCGGCGCAACGCGTCGGCTTCGTCTTGGTGACCACGGATCGCGGCTTGTGCGGCGGTTTGAACACCAATTTGTTAAAGCTGGCGTTAGGCTCGTTCCGCGAATGGCGCAACAAAAACATCCCTGTGGATGTGTGCGCGATCGGCGCCAAGGGCGCGGCGTTTTTCCGCCGTGTCGGCGGCAATGTCACCGCACACGTATCGCACCTGGGCGATGCGCCGAAATTGGCGGATCTGCTCGGCACCATCAAGGTGATGTTGGATGCCTACGACAAGGGCGAGATAGATCGCTTGTATCTGGTGAGCAACGAGTTCGTGAACACCATGACGCAGCAGCCCAAGGTCGAGCAGCTTTTGCCCATCGTGGTAGCGGCGCAGGACGAGAAATTGAAACACACTTGGGATTATCTCTACGAGCCCGATGCGCGTGAGGTGATACCCGGTTTGCTGACGCGTTACATCGAATCGTTGGTGTATCAAGCGGTGGTCGAAAACAACGCGTGCGAGCAATCGGCGCGTATGGTGGCCATGAAGGCGGCATCCGATAACGCAGGCGATCTGATCGGCGATTTGCAATTGGTGTACAACAAGGCGCGCCAAGCGGCAATCACCAAAGAGCTTTCGGAAATTGTGGCCGGCGCGGCAGCGGTGTAACAGGTTACGCAATCTTAGGGGAAAGACTATGAGTTCAGGTAAGGTAGTGCAAATCATCGGCCCGGTGGTGGACGTCGAGTTCCCACGCGATAACGTGCCGAAGGTGTATGACGCGTTGATGGTCAGCGAGCAAAAATTAACGCTCGAAGTCCAGCAACAATTGGGCGACGGCATCGTGCGTTGCGTGGCCATGGGCACCAGCGACGGTCTGCGTCGCGGCATGGCCGCCAGCAACAGCGGCGCAGCGATCTCGGTGCCGGTCGGCAAAAAGACGCTGGGCCGCATCATGGACGTGTTGGGCAATCCCATCGACGAGGCCGGGCCGATAGGCGAAGAGGCGCGTTGGGGCATACATCGCAAGGCCCCGCGTTATGAAGACTTGTCGCCCGCGCAAGAATTGTTGGAAACCGGCATCAAAGTCATCGACTTGATCTGCCCGTTCGCGAAGGGCGGTAAGGTCGGCCTGTTCGGCGGCGCCGGCGTGGGCAAGACCGTCAACATGATGGAATTGATCCGCAACATCGCCATCGAGCACAGCGGTTACTCCGTGTTCGCCGGTGTCGGCGAGCGTACCCGCGAAGGTAACGACTTCTACCACGAAATGAAAGACTCCAATGTGTTGGATAAGGTGTCGCTGGTGTACGGTCAGATGAACGAGCCGCCGGGCAACCGTCTGCGCGTGGCCTTGACCGGTTTGACGATGGCTGAATTCTTCCGCGACGAAGGCCGCGACGTGTTGTTCTTCGTGGACAACATCTATCGCTACACTTTGGCCGGTACCGAGGTGTCCGCGTTGTTGGGCCGTATGCCCTCTGCCGTGGGTTATCAACCGACCTTGGCCGAAGAAATGGGCGCGTTGCAAGAACGCATCACCTCCACCAAGACCGGGTCGATCACCTCCATCCAGGCCGTCTACGTGCCTGCGGACGACTTGACCGACCCGTCGCCTGCCACCACCTTCGCGCACTTGGACGCCACGGTCGTGTTGTCGCGTCAAATCGCCGAGTTGGGCATCTATCCCGCCGTCGATCCGCTCGACTCCACCAGCCGTCAGCTCGACCCGTTGGTCGTCGGTCAAGAGCACTACGACATCGCGCGCGGCGTGCAAGGCATGTTGCAGCGCTACAAGGAACTGAAGGACATCATCGCGATCCTGGGTATGGACGAACTGTCGGAAGACGACCGTTTGATCGTGTCCCGCGCGCGTAAAATCCAACGCTTCTTGTCGCAGCCGTTCTTCGTGGCCGAAGTGTTCACCGGTTCGCCGGGCAAATACGTGTCGTTGAAAGATACCATCGCGGGCTTCAAAGGCATCGTGAATGGCGATTACGATTCGTTGCCGGAACAGGCCTTCTACATGGTCGGCTCCATCGACGAGGCGGTCGAGAAGGCGAAGAAGCTGAAGTAAGCGCCGGGAGGCAACATGGCCATGACTATGCACGTTGACATCGTGAGCGCGGAAGGCGCGATCTTCTCCGGTACCGTCGAAATGGTGTTCGCACCGGCGGCGGGCGGCGAGGTCGGCATCCTGCCGCGCCACACCCCGATGCTGACCCCGCTCAAGGCGGGTGAGGTGCGGGTGCAATTGCCCGACGGCGAAGAGCAACACATCTACGTGTCCGGCGGCATTTTAGAAGTGCAGCCGCACGTAGTGACCGTGCTCGCCGACACCGCCGTGCGCGCGAAGGACCTGGACGAGGCCAAGGCCCTCCAAGCCAAGGAACGCGCCGAGCAATTGCTGAAAGACCGCAAGGGCGACATCGACTACGCCAAAGCCGAAGCGGAATTGGCCGAGGCCGTTGCGCAATTGCGCACGATCCAAAGTCTGCGCAAGAAACATAAGATCTGAGCAGGGTCTTTGATTAAGGTACGGAATGAGACAGGGGCTTAGGCCCCTGTTTTGTGTTTGATCGATTTCTTAACATGCTTGTATTTACCAGTAGCATATATTTCAGCTCAGGACGATAATACATCCGATAGGCCTGTTGAAGTTTTTCCTATTTGAGGATGTTTGAATTAGGTAGGTTTTTTATAATGGCCGGGTTTTCTAATATTAACATAGACTTATCGGAAACCTTTCCGCTCTTATCGCGCGCGCCTATCGTAGAGGCGGTATTGGATATCCGCGCCCGCGGAGAAGCGCCATGGGAAATAGATAACCTTCGTCGACAAATCGAATCACGACTTCCTGAATATCCCTCTATTTTTCCGCAACATTTGGTTCGTAGAGAAATACACTTTGCGCCTCTTCAATCCAAAGTGCCCCTAGATCAGAGCGTTTCGGATTTTGGATTTCGCTGCGAATCTGCCGATAAACAGCAAATCGTACAAATTAATCAAGAAGGGTTTCTTTTTAGCAGATTAGAACCTTATATTAGCTGGCAGCATCTATGCAAAGAAGGGCTGAGGTTATGGGGAGTTTTTTCAGATATAACTCAGCCAAAAGTTTTGCACAGAATTGGTTTGCGGTTTATCAATCGAATTACTTTACCTTTTGGTGAAAACCGATATGAGGACTACATAAATTTCTCGACGGCAAGTGTGAAAGGCTTAGAATTGCCTGTCTATGAATTTATGGGGCAAGAAGTTTTTGCCGTGCCAGGTTATGATTACGCCATTAAATTTATAACCGCGTTGCAGCAACCTGGAAATGCAAATTTGGAGGGGTATAGTTTGATCTTGGATATCGACGTAATTGCATCAAAAGAGCTCGAATTTGATGAGGTTGTCTTAAAAAAGAAGTTACACGAAATGCGCTGGCTAAAGAACAAAATATTTTTTGGAAGTATTACTGACAAAACGTTAAATTTGATCAGATGAAAAATATTTGGAGGTAAGACATGAGCGTGCTAGCACTCAGAGAATTTACGGCCGTAGGATCCAGAGGACTTAGCGTAACTGCTTCATTCATCGAAGGTCAACTCGATAAGCTTTCCTCCCAAATGCAAAATTCGTTTGTTTTTGGGCAAATGGCCAAAGGCACTTTTGATGAACTTGCTGAGGTATTTGCAAATTGTCGTCAACCCAATTGGGACGGATATGATGCATTGCCAGTGGATATTCGCACATTTGAGATTGCCCAAGAATTCTTAAAAAAATTACCGCTGGGAATTCGCGCGCCATCCATTGGTGCTGAACCAGATGGCCATATTACCATGGAATGGCATCGTTCTCTACGTAAGACTTTGTCCGTAAGTATAAGTCCTAAAGGCGAATTACACTTCGCCGAGCTGTTTGGATTTGATAAGAAATTCGGAACCAAAATGTTTATTGGAGCAGTTCCTGAGGAAATTGTGGGTGCAATTCACAAGGTAATGGGTAAATGAACTCACCGGAACAAGTTCCTGCGGAGGAAAAGCTGGCGCGCTATGTTTTTCAAAGCAACCATTTGCGTCAAGACGGCACCGTAAAACCGGACGCGTTTGTGCCACATCCCAAAGCAAATTTGTCGGTTACTCGCCATATTGGATTGAACGAAGGGCAGCTTCGGGATATTGGAATACACATCGCCGTACAAAGACAAAAACGTTTACTTGGACGTTCGGATATAAACGCGAGTGCTTTTCTGTCTCAGGGGCTTAGAGTGCTTTCCGCGCCGGTAGCTGGGAACCCTAACCACGCAAATGTCGAAGATTGGCCAACGGATAAAGCCGCACAAAAAAGCATAGCACAACAAATAGCGTTAATTGCAGGTAAGGCCTATCTCTATTCGGGTTAAATGCAGTGGGTGTCAACCACATACATCAAAAAGTCTCGCGTTTCTCGTCATTGCCTATGTCTTGGCGTATTTCTTCAGGGGAAGGAAAATCGCCCCAAGCACCGGCTAAATCAGCGACTGATTTTGGCCAGTTATTTGAAACCTCGGCGCTAATCAGGCGCGCCACCCACTTACTTTTTGATAAATGGGCGGATTTTGCAGCCTGATCCATCTTGGCTTCGATCTCATCTTCAAGATAAATGGTAACCTGCCCCATAACGACCTCCGGCACATATATGTACAATTATATGTGTCGCCCCGGGCTTTTCAATATTTAAGGGTTGTTGGGCAGTAGGGTGGATAAGCGCAGCGCATCCACCGTAACAGGCTGGCCATAGCAATATCTATATGCTATTATTTCCATAGCAAGTCTTTTAGAGGGGAAACGATGCCGCAACGTTCCGTCATCCAGCCACACAACGACCGCGAGGCGGTGCTTAGCAAGGCCTTGATCGCGGCGGCGGATATCATGGGGCTGTCGCAGGCCTTGGTCGCCAAGGCGCTGGGGATTAGCGAATCCTCGGTGTCGCGGCTGCGCGACGGGCGCTATGTATTGAGCGAAGCGCGCAAGGAATGGGAGCTGGCGCGCCTGCTGGTGCGCATCTACCGCAGCCTGGACGCCATGATGGCGGGCGATGAAGAGGCCTTGCGCGCGTGGCTGCGCAATGACAACACCGCCCTGCGCGGCGCACCCATCGACCTCATCGCCAGCGTCGAAGGCCTCACCCGGACAGTGAATTATGTGGACGCCTACCGCGCTCGCGTCTGAGGCCCGGCCGCGCCAAGGCATCATATGGCGCGCGGTGGAAAGCCAATCCATCGCCTCGACCCGCAAGCTGGTGGCCACGCTTGCTGAACAAATGTTGTTGGAAGACATTTTAGAAGAAAGCAAACCCCCGGTCCCCGCCGCCGCCGCTCACCTGCATTATCTGCTCAAAACGCCGTTCCGTTATGACGCGCCGTATCCCATCGGCTCGCGCTTTCGCCGCGCCAATGCGCCCGACGGTGTGTTCTACGGCGCAGAACACATCCGCACCGCGCTGGCCGAATTGTGTTATTTCCGTTTGCGATTTTTTCAAGAATCACCCGGCACGCCATTCCCGCGTGAGCACGAACGTTTGACGGTGTTTTCGGCGGGTTATCGTGCGGCGCGCATGATCGATTTGACCACGCCGCCCTTCGACGCCGCACGCGACACCTGGACACACCCAACGGGTTATCACGCCACACAAACCTTCGCCGACACCGCACGCGCAGCCAACATCGATATCATCCGCTACGCCTCGGTGCGCGACGTTCAAGGTATCAATCTCGCGTTATTATCACCCGCCACGTTCACCCACACCCAACCCACCGCAACGCAAGATTGGTTGCTCTACCTCTCGGCCAACGAAGCGAATTGCGTGCGCTCCGGCAGCGTGCGGTCTAGCGATCATTGGGTGTTTTTGTTTGATCGGGAGGTGGTGGGGGTGGTGTAGAATGTATTGGCTTGAGTCTCGTTCAGTTACCTTTTTGCCTTGATGAGGTGGATCATTCGATCGCAGATGTTACAGGGCGAGAACTGACCCCGATGACGAGAACTGACCCCGATGACGCTCAAAGGCGACAACATCTATCGAAACATACCTGAAGCCACACCTAAAGAAATAATCTCTAATTAATAAAACGGGGGCGGAACCAGATTTTTCCGGTCCAATATGGGTGTGAAAAGTATTGGGGCTCCGTCCCCATTGTATTCCATTGTATTCGCCATTGTATTTATTGCTCTGAAACGTTATTTAAAATAAATGAAACGTTTCTTGACATAAATGGAAACATTGCCATAATCATTTCAGGTTGTTTAATTTACGTGGAGACTGAAATGAACGCGAACAGCAACGTAGGGCAAGTTGAACTTGGAAAGTATCTCGTACAAATCCGTGAGGGGGCGGGTATTAAGCAGGCCGAACTCGCTCGCATGATCACATGGAGTCCCGCAGTGCTCTCTCGAGTTGAGTCTGGAGATAGACCCCTCGCCCTTGAAGAGCTTCAGGCCATCCTTACTACCATCGGCAGCCCTGATGCGGCAAGGCTTCAAGTTGCTCTTCAACGGGAGTGGTCTGTAGTTCCAAGGCCATCACTTGATCATCCTGATCAAGATATTCTTTGGAATGCTGAGCAGGTTGCCAAAAAGCTGGTTGCTCTTCGCGAGCAACCAGACGTTCGAAATGCCTTTGAGCGGCGTCTTGCTGAATACGTGAAAGAAATCCAAAATACTGCTGATATGCTTATTAAACGCGATCATCAGGTCGCCTTCATTGGCAGCATCGGCATTGGCAAATCTACTGCTATCTGTCGGCTTGCAAAACTTGAAGTTGAAGGGCAGGATGGTGCTCCGAATGTTCCGGTTCTTGAGGCTGGAGCTGGTGGCATTACCATTTGTGAGGTTCACTTACGCACGGGACCCAGCTACGGATTGATGATCGAGCCCTGTGGTGATGACGAAATTCGCGCTGACGTTACTGATTTCGCCGAGTACTTGCTTAAGAAGGATGGTGGTAACGCCAATGAGCAAGAGGTTGGCGGTGATTCGCAAGGGATATCGAAGGAGATTGAGCGTGCTGTGCGGAACATGTCTGGACTAAAAATCCGACGGGAAAAAACGGGTGACGGCAAAATGGCCAGGCGTGATGATGCAAAAATACTTGCCGAACAGCAAGGCTCTGTCCGAGAACTTGTTGTTGAAATCCTTGCCCGCATGGAGTTACATAAGCGAGATCGTCGCGATATTTGGTATGACAGCAGTTGTGGTAAATCCCATCTTAATTGGTTGAAAGACATATTTGAAGAGGTCAACAATGGACGCCACCCCGAGTTTACTCTGCCAAGGCGAATAGAGGTTGTTGTGCCCACTCCATTGCTGGGCACTTCCGAATTTTCTGTGAGAATTATCGATACAAAAGGAATCGACCGCACCGCAGCCCGTGCTGATCTTGAAGTTCATTTGGATGAACCACACACAATTGCGGTTCTCTGTTCTGGATTTAATAATGCTCCCGCTGCGGAAACTCGGTTATTGCTGGAACGGTCAATCGAAGCTGGTGTTCGCACTCTTGGATCACATTCGAGTCTGCTAATTTTACCTCGCACAAGTGAAGCACTTGCTGTCAAAGATGAGTCAGGGATTCGCGTCGAAACTGTTGATGAGGGTTACGAATTGAAGGGCGAGCAAGTCGAAATGTCTCTCCAGCCATTGGGTTTGAACGAATACGCCGTGTGTTTTTTCAACTCACACCAGGACGATCCTTCCCTCTTGCGCAAGTTCCTGATTGAACGTGTCATGGCTGTTCGACAAACATTCCGAAATCGTTTAGAGCAGATAACTCAAAATGCTCGCTCACTGTTGTTGAATTATGAGCAAGAACAGGTTCAGGAAGTTATTCGTCACTCAGCAACGATGTTTCAAAGCTGGATTAAGCAAAATTCTGAACTGCGTAGGCTTAAGGGCTCTGTTCATGTACAAGATAGCTTAATGGGTCAGTTAGATAAGGCATATGCCAGTACTATACGGGCAACTATCCGACGTGAGGGGGAGTGGTCAAATCTTAGCTACTCCTATCATCTTGGATATGGTGCGAGGCGGGTTGCTGTACGTTCATTGAGAAAATCGGTTGAAGGCTTTACCGAACTTTGTAAAACGATGGTTGGGAACCCCGAATTTGTCGATGCTATAGACTTGATCAATCAGGCGGAGCGCGTGTTGCTGACATCATATGAAGATCTGTTGCGAAAGGTGCAGCTCATGGGCCAAACATCTTTCCGTGATGAGTTAAAACTTGACTCTAATTTTTGGGCTAAGTGTGAAAGTGAATGGGGGCAAGGCTCTGGTTACCGAGACCGTGTTACTGACCATCATACTGATTGGTTTGTTGCTGAACAGCGTCAGCAGCTTGACGATGAGCTTCAACAACTCATGCAGAGGGAGTGGGCGGATGTTCTCAATAAGCTGTCATCATTATTTGATACTGAATAATGAAAATTATGTCAGTTCCCTGAAGGGCTGTAGGGCGATGATTATTCTACAAACAACAGAACGTGGGGTCAGTGCGTCCAGGCAAGGTCGATGCCTCCAGCGGGTGCGAATCCCGCCC
>CAKKRP010000095.1 GCA_919902765.1 Gammaproteobacteria bacterium
CAGTAATAATGCGCTTTGTAGGCCGGTGAGGAGGTGGTTTGCGCCGAAGTCGGGAGCCGGGCGCCAAATGGCGACCACGCGGGTTCGCCTATGTCCGCACCTGCGATAGAAAAAAATTGCTTGACATGGCCATCGACCGAAACGACGGACAAGACGCTTTTTTGTTTTCCGCCTTGGGCAATATTCGTTGCGTAAATGATCATGCGTCCATTGGGCGAGAAGTTTAGCGATTTTACATTGCCCATTTTATCAACGGTGCGTATTTTTTGCGTGGCCAAGTCCATGATCATGACCTGGTTTCGATTATCTGCCGTGTCTGTAATGAACGCGATGGACAGGCCGTCTGGCGCAAAAATAGGGTGATGATTCCGCAGTCCTGACAACGTCAATTGCCGGTCTTCCCCGGTGGCAACATTGTACTGATGTATCTGCCCGCTGCCGCTTTGGCCGGAGGTGTATAACAGACTTTTGCCATCGGGCGCCCAAGCGGGGTCGGCTATGACTCCAGGGCGATTGATTACACATTGCAAAGCCTTGGATTGCACCTCCAGCAAATAGATGCAGGGTTTGGTCTTCTGCGCTAGCGACAACGCCATTTTTTTTCCGTCCGGCGACCATGCGGGCGTGCTGGTTAAATTATTGAGGTCGGCAAGCAAGCGGCGTCGGCCTGTCGCGAGGTGTTGTAAATAAATTTGCGGATGGCGTTTCTCCATCGTTACATAGGCGATGTCATTGCCGTCCGGTGACCAAACGGGTGCATAGAGGGGTTCGCGCGACACCACAATCGACTTGGGATTCGCCGCATCAGCGTCGGCGATTTCTATAGCATATTGATCATCGCCCTTTGCATCACGTTTTTTGGAGGAAAAGGCGATGCGGGTGGCAAAAGCACCGCGCTGTCTTGTCAGCGCTTCATAAATTAAGTCACTGACCTCATGCGTGCGCCGACGCAAATCCTCGGTGTGACTTTCTAGAACAAAACCTATCAGCATTTCGCCTTGGTAGGCGTCGAAAAGTTGAAAGCGTATCGTATAGGCATGCGAATTTTTCGGTTGGGAAATATTTTTGTATAACTGGCCGATAACGAAATAGGGGATGCCGCGCATGCGCCATTTCTTGTATTCGACGGGCATCGAGTCGTCGGCAGGCTCCGAGGGCTCCGGTAAATTTTCTACGGCGGTGGGTGAAAAAAGGCCGCTACGGCGTAAATCGGCGGCGACTATGCTCGAAATATTGATAGGCGCTGCGCCCTGACCACGCCACTCGAACGGTGCAATCGCAAGCGGTATATATTCGCCGATTTCGCTGGCAACCGGTGAGCCCGTCACATCGCTGTGGTCGATTTTTACCTCTTTTGCCCCACTACAAGCACTCAAAATCAGTGCAGGTAACACCCTGGCCACCGTTCGCATTAGCGTTTTTTTCAACTTATCGCACTTGGTGTCGGCCATAGTAAAAATCAACATTATTGACGATTGCATGGTTCATTATACTATAGGTGAACTAACATCCGCGCGCGATACGGTCTATTTTAGAATATACACATACTGGTGGAATGTAAGGCTTGACCAAACGCAGCAACATCAATCAAACTAACAAATTAACGTCTTATTATAGATTAAAGCGTCTATACTTGAAGTTGATTTGCGTACAGTACAGGCGTTTTACAGCACACGAAAACTTGGAAGTTTTTCATTAACTAATAGGAGGAATCATGGGTCCGAATACCAAGTTACACGACGGAATTATAGGCATAGCGCTCGTTGCCGGGGCATTGCTGGCTTATTATTCCAGTGTCTATTTTTTGGTTCTTTTGGGCGTTATCGGCGTTGTGATGGTGCAAAGTTCTTTTACCGGATTTTGTCCCATCTATTATACGTTGGGGAAAATCAGTAAAAAATAATCTAATTCAGCAATCCCCTCCCGCCACTTGGAGGGGGGGATGCGTCCATGCGCCTTAAAGGCTCCCTATAACGTCTTCAAGTACTCGATCAATGCCCAGGCCCCGGCAGGGTCTTTGCTCCAATCCAGTTTATAGGTCTTGCCATTTTCGATGACGTCGTGGTCGTGCCCTGCATGACTGGTCGCAGGAGAAGCGTTGGTATCATATAAGTAACCTTCATTTTTATCTATCCAGTCTTCTTGCCGCCAATTAAACCCGACATTCTTTTTATCGTAATCGAGTCGGCTTTTGACAAACACGGCGGGGCGCTCGGCAGGGATCAACATATGATAAAGCGTAGGTACGGAGCCGTTATGTAAGTAGGGCGCCTGTGCCCACAGTCCTCGCAACGGTAGCGCATTGTACCCATTGTGTACGCGTGGCGGTAACATCGCTTGTTTGCTGTTTCCCTTCAGCGATACGCCGCGATATTCCGCGCATGGTTGGACTTGTTTTCCCCCCATTTCGATGGTGGTTGCGGGTGAGCAATCCGCATCGCCGGTGAACCCTGATTGCGCAGCTAAGGTTATAATAGTGCCCGCGATAATCGCGCGGCCCATGTCGGTGCCCATTTGTATATAAACTTTTCCGTTGTTCGGCTGATGACAATCCGCGCAGTTATCCGTAAACAACTTTTGGCCGACGCGAGCTAAATCGAGATTGACGTTGAACGGATAAAGCGGCGATGGCAGGTTTTTTAGCAAGCGCTCCGCGTGCGCGGACACGCTGATATCCAGATCGCCGAAACCCAGAGTCACCTGCGCGGCGATATTTTTATAAATGGGCAACGGGATGTGACCATTCCACTGACCTCCGCCGTTGATCAATCTGGTCTTATCCTCGTTCCAGCGCGGATCATGCGTATCCTGATCCCACACCACCATAATGTCGGTAATCCCGTGCGACTGTGGCAATGCCAAAGAAGCGAACAGGCTGGTCAGCTTTCCGGCTTGCAGATTTTGATAGGCGGCTGCGGCGTTAAATCCCAGCGCATCCTCCATGCCGCCGAATCCGGCGCTGATGCGTTCTTCAATGGTGGGATAGAATTTGTTGGCGATGATTTTCCATCCCGCATAAACCGCCTCTTGGTGATTAATAAACTCCGTAATCACCGCATCCGCTTTCTTTTTGAATAATGTAATCTGCCCGGCTTCGTATCGCGTGTCGAAGCTGCGCCCTTTGTAAACATAATTTTTGTAGAAGTAGGCTGGGTTTTCTTTGTGCGTGTTTTCTAGCGCAGCCAATATCGCCTGTATGACCAATTGATTTTTCTTGCCGCGATCGGTTTCCGCGCCATAGACTTTATTTAGGGTTTGCACAATGCGTTGCCGATAGCCCACGACGTTGAAGGCGGAATTGACCCCGCCATCCAAATATTGATATTGCCCATTGTCTAGCCGTACCCGGCCGATGTGGCAGCCGCCGCAGGTAAACGACGCATAATCTATATCGGTGTTCAGATCTTTGCGCACCAGCCCGGTGAAACCTATGCCGCGTGGAAAGGGATACCCGGCCAATCGTTCATCATTGTACAACCCCATGACGGAAAGAAAGTTGTCTTTACCGCCCCAGTATTCGGGCGCCAGCGTGGGAAGCAATTTGAGCACGATCAACGGTATGCCTTGCGTTTTGCTTACCGGGAAATTCGCGAAGTGATCGAAATTTTCCTGATGTCCCGCTAAGTGCGCGGCGATTTCCGCCTTTCTTTGCGTTTGCGCCGCGCCCCAGTCAGTAGGAACGGAAAATACAACAGCGGGTGGCGGCGGCGCTGTCAAACGTGAATCAAACAAACCACTTACGCGACCGTACCACACCAAGGCCACGACAGGTACAGCGACAAACAACACCAGGACAATGCGTTTCAACATGAGACATCCTTTCAAAAACAACTGGGCCGATGATTACAACGTTTTGAGATATTCGACAATCGCCATCGCCCCCGCTTGGTCGTCCGACCAATCTAATTTATAGCGCTGGCCGTGTTCTTCGATATCGACAGCGTGTCCCTTGTTGCTTAACGCGGGAAAGCTTGTGCTATCGAATAGATAGGCCGCTGACGCCGCCCCTTGCGGGGTTGGCGGTGGCGCGCTCCACGCAAAACCGGCAAATTTCTGGTCATACTCCAGCCGACTCTTGTAGAAAGTGGTTGGTCGTTCCTTGGGCACGAGTAAATGGTATATCGTCGGCACCGATCCATTGTGGAGGAAGGGCGCTTGCGCCCAAATGCCGTTCAGGGGGCTGGCATTATATCCATGATGTTGGTCGTTCGGAGAAATGATGAGGTCTTTTTTGCCCTCTAGCGAAACGCCTTCAAATTGGGCGCACGGCGCACTGACGACGCCTTTCATAGACACCGTGGTTGTGGGAGAGCAGATGTCATGAAATGCATTCATGCCTCCGCGACGTATCAACCAGTTCACCACATAACTGCGGTCTAGATTGGTATCCAGATTTGCGTACACCTTGCCGTTGTGCGGTTGATGGCACTGCGCGCAGTTTTTTGCGAACAGGCGTTCGCCTTGTTTGGCCAAATTAATATCGACATCAAATGGATAGACGGTGGCCGGTAGTTTGTCCAGCAATTCCACCGCGAAGGCGGACACGCGGATATCGATATTAGATAAACCCAAGGTGGATTGCGCCGCCAGATTGCGGTATATCGGGATAGGGATATTGCCGTTCCATTGTCCGCCGCCGTTGATCAGCGCTTTATGCGCGCTGTCCCATTGGGCCTTGCGATCGGTTTGCTCCCAGACCGCCATAAAATCGGTAATGCCGGGTGAATCCGGCAAAATAAAGGTGGCGAACATACGCGTGAAAAACCCTTGTTGGGCGGAATTGTAAGAATTCACCGTATAAATGCCGGTCGCATCGGCCATGCCGGGAAAGCCCTGCAACGCGCGGGCTTGAAAGCCTTTGTAGTTTTTGTCGAGCAAGGCCCCAAACCCTGTATAGTCAATGATCGATTTATTCAGAAAGGCGTTGAGTAATTCCGTCGCCTTTTCTTTGAATAAATCGATTTGTTGCTTTTCGTAGGCGGCGTCCAGGTGTATCCAAGGTGTCTTGTAATCCCGATAAAAAAACGTAGCGCTGCTTTTTTGAGCCTGATCCAGCGCCGCAAGGAATGCAGCGACGGCCAGCCGTTGCCGTGTGGCGCTATCCGTTTCACTGCCGAATATTTTTTGGAAGGTCTGGTAGACCTTGACTCGATAGGCGACGATGTTGAATTCCGTATTAATGCCGCCGTCGATATAGACGGTTTTGCCGCCCTCTCCGGTCACGCGACCGATGTGACAGGCCGCGCATGTGAAGGAGGTGTAGTCTACATCGCTACGGTGTGTTTCGCGCGCCAAGGCGCTGATGCCGATGCCGCGCGGCATCGGGTAGCCATTCTGGCGCGGGTCGTTGAATAATCCGACCACATCCAAGAAATTTTCTTTGCTACCCCATAACTCCGGCGCGATTACCGGCAGCAGACGTAGTGCAATATAAGGTGTGCCATCGCTTACACTGAACGCAAAATCGGCGAACCAATCGAATGCCGCCTGATGGTCTTGAATGTATTTAGCCTTTTTTGCAATACGTTCGGATTGATTGGCGGGCCAGTTATCGGGGGTGCTTTTTACGACGGGGGGCGGGGCGGGCGCATCCAAGGGTTTATTTGAACATGCGGCGGTCATAACTACACCGCATACCAACAATACACAAAAACCATGCTTCACTGATAATGTCATAACCAAACCTTCCTATGGCATAGTTAAAGCGGATGTATGAGAATAAAAAAAGCCGCCGCCGGGGGCGGCGCTTTGTTACTTTTCAAATGTCCGGATTATTTCCACGCGAGTTGATATTCCTCGGGGAACGGCCCGTTTTTATAGTTCATCGGCGACGTTGCGCGGATATCGGTGCGTAACATTACTTGCCGCACCATCTCGGGTATCATCGCCATGCCTACATATTTTCCTAGGCAGTCGTGGGAACCGAAGCCATAGTTGAAATTATGATACCACTGGCGATCTGATTTAAATTCGTCAGGATGATCGTACGCGTAGGTGTCAAACATCGCGGATTGGGTCAGCGTTAGGACGTTCGTACCCTTGCGTATGGTGGTTTCGCGGTCGGTACCTTTGGCGATGGTATAATCCTGCGCCGCCTGTCTAAACATATAAGGACTTATCGGTACGAAGCGCAAGGCCTCCCACACCATGGCGTCCACTTCGGCGGTATCGGCACGCGCCGCCGCCGCCTTAATACGCGCCAATAACTCGGGGCGATTTATAAAAAACTCGATGACCTGCGCGACGGCCTGGGAAGTGGTTTCAACCGCGCCTATCAATAAACCGCCCGCATTGACGCCAATCCGCGTCAATGGAAAGTCTACTTGATCCGCAAACGCCGAACGCAACATACGTTTGACGATGTCATCCTTAAATTTTACGGGTGGCTTTTTAAAAATGGCGCGCAGGATGTTGAGAATTCGGCGACCGAGCCCAAACACGCGGTCGATAATTTTAACGGCAAGCACCTTGCGGACCATCAAGACGGTGATGTATTCCGTCAATTCCTTGGAGCACTCGGCGTGGGTGTTGACGATGCGGTTGAATTCTTCTTTCGAATTTAAATCGAACGGTTGATTATGAAACGTATTATATTGATTCCAAAATGACCATTTCAGCAGCTTTTTGCAGGCTATGCCGTCGAGTCCGAAATATTCTTGCACCATAATGGCCGGCACCATGCGGCAGTAGTTGTTGACGATTTCAATGCCGCCGCTGGCGTCATCGAGTATGCCTTTGGCGGCGTCTTCAACGATTTTTCTGACACGCGGAATATCGTCCCGATTCAACATGCCTTGCATCAAAGATTTCTCTCTATAATGCAGGGCGTCATCGTCATGCGCCATGAGATAGCCGGGGTCGGTCGCCGTCACCCCCATTTTCGGTTTATACAGATCCACCGTGAAAATCTTGGGCATTTGCAACACGTCCCGAATATCGGTAAACAGCGCCAATAACGTACATTCCGGCGTTACTAACACTGGACGTTTTTCGCGAAGCTGTTTAAAAAACGGCAATGGCGTTGTCTTCATCCATTGTTGCGCCAACGGGTATTTTTCCGCATCGGTGGCCGCATCGTATTCCGCAAGAAAATCCTTCGTCATGTCTTTTTTCCTTTACAGCGTTTTAAGGTATTCTATTAAATCCCAGCGTTCATCCGGCGTCAACGCCGGCAGTTGGGCGCCATCCAATTGTGGCGTCCTACCGGCACCGTATTCATGGCCGCCGTTCAGGTCACCGACGCGCGTGGCGTTGAAAGTAAAGCCGCTATAACCATCCGCGCGGAACCCGATTTTAACGGGATCGAATTGGCGGCTGCCGACGACAAAGGAGTCAGGACGGTATTCCTCGGTTTTCAGATCTTTATCGCGCTTCTTCGGCAGCAATAAATCATATAACGTCGGTACCGAGCCGTTGTGCAGGTAGGGCGCGGTGGCCCATATACCGTTTAAAGAGCGGCCTTTGTACGCCAACAAGGAGTTATACGGTTGGGCCGTGGTGTCGGGTTTGTAGTTGCCGCTTTTAATAGTATTCGGAATGCTGTTTTCAAAAAAAGACGCCGCTATCGTATAGAGGGTGTCCAACCAGCGACGTATAAACCACTTATCTGCGTCCGGCGTGGCGATGACCCCTTTGGTCACGGAAGTCAGAATCTGCACTACCGGGGCATCCTCGGCGATGATCAGATTGCCGACGGCGGTCGATTGCACGGTATGTTTTAGGTTGCCGGATTTGCCCTTGTAGGCAACGGCATTGTTTACCGCCGCCGGATCGGTGCCGACAAAATTCACGTCCGTCATTTGAGCGACGACGATCCTATCCCAGTTGTCCCGCTCTATCACTTCGTGGCACGCTTCGCAATACTCTGCATAGACTAAGCGCCCACGTGCGGCCTTTTGCTTGTCGATTACACCCAAGATGTTTTCCGGCCATTGCGGGGATTGTAGACTCTTGAGATGAGCCTCCAGCCGTCCGATATTGACGATATCGGCCGACGATTTAAAATCGACGATTTCATTCTTTTTCTTTTGCCCCGTCAGTGTCGCGGCGAGGCTGAATCCGTTTGGCTTTTTGGAAGTCCAATCGAGCGTGGCGAAGACACCGATCACTTCCCCTGTATTGCGTCCCAGCGGGCCTACATCGCTATTATGCGCGACACCGTTCCATTGCACATAGTCGGATTTGGCGATGTCCCACAAGAAGGGATAACTGACGGGCGCGTTGGGTTCGTTGAAAATTCGATCACGCACGCGCAGTAAATCGCGTTGATTCAACCCTGGATAATCCTTTTCTTTGGACGCCAGACGATCAAGGACGATGCCGAGTTGCTTATCGACGAGGATATTTTCACCCACACCTTCCAGCACTTTGCCGATTTGCGCATCGGTCAAAATGCGTTGATGTGCGGGCGACACGACCATTTGCAAAGCATGCGCTAGCTGATTTTTGTTGATCACATGTTGCAATACGCGGTTATAAATACGACCGAAGGCGTCCAATCGCGCATAGCCGTAATCAATATGGCTATGATTGACGGTGTTATAGAGACGCACCGTACGTGTCCATTGGTCTAGGTCTGCAACCACTTCTTCCTGACGATGGTAGTCGTTGCGGCGCGCTAACACCTTGTCAATGAAGCGCTGTTTTTTGTCCGGCTGCACCAGCGTGGCGTGCATGGCCTTTTCGAGGTCGGCCAAGAAGCTTGACATATCCGCCATGGACGGGCCGCCATCGATTCTAATGGCTGTGGTTTTACCATTTTTGCCGGTATAGTTTACCTGGCTGGTATGGCACGCCGCGCAGGTATAGCCCATAAAATCTTTGCCTTGATAGGTATCTTTCGTAAATCCGACAGGCAGGCCGTCAGGATTAAAAAATGTCGGTTTTTGCGGTAGGTAACGATAGCGGTCCATGTTTTTGTTCGAGCGCAGGGGTTGCTGAGAGTTTTCCTCTTCCAACACCATAAAGAAATCATAAGGGATAAGATCGGAACCTTGGGTGGTGTTATAAAACCACATGCTGTCGGACGCCGACCATCCTTGATCAAGATATACCGGTGTAGAAAAATTTTCGCCAAATGCGCCGTCCTCCATGGCAATCGCGCCGCGTGTCGGATCGCTATCCCAATTTTGATAGATTTTCCCTACGCCGACGGCGAGCAGTGTCAGCGCCACGATACTAAACAGAAATAACCACTTGTGTTTGAGTAAATAAAAGATCGCCGCGAGCAAGCGCTGAAACAATGTAGCCATTACCGTAATCCCTTATATCAATTAGGAGAAAAAATGCCCAACTTTCTAACAAAGTGCATTCCAGCGTAAAAAGGATAGACACTCTACTTCCATAAGTCCAATGGTAATTGGTGGATTTTTGGGTTGTCTTGCGCGCGGTTTGACGGGCATCGGTTTAATGCAAAACATTTTAGTATCGGAACGGCATCGTGAGCGACTATGTCGTTCCCTATAGCGCATTGACCACAAATATAGTCGGCCCAAACACATTGCCCGCGCGATCCGTGGCGGTGACGGTCAAGAAGTTGGGTCCTGGCGTCAGGCCGCTCACCGTAAATTGTCCGCTGGAGTTCACCGCCCATGCGACGCCGTTGATGGTGATCGTGGACGGCAACGTCGTGTCAGTGAGGGTGCCGCTGACGGCGCCAACGGTGGCTGTCGTCGTGGGGAGCGTCACGGTCGGTTTTATGGTGTCGAGTATGACCTTCACGGTGCTGGAATTTCTGGAATTTCCTTGGGTATCGTTCGCGGTCGCGACGAGATTGTTTTCGCCTTCGCTCAAGACCAACGCAATTCCTGGCGACGCAAATGCCGCGTAACTTACAGCGGCGCTGGTGCTTAATGTGACACCGTTGATATCTTTATCGACCACAACCACCGTGCCGGGATTCGCGTCGCTGGCCGTGCCTGAAATAACGATGGTTGAAACATTCGTTGGGCTTGCGGGATTGCTCGTTATAGATACCGAGGGCCTGTTGTTATCGCTATCGCGCGTGACGTTGACTGAGTTGGTTGACGAAATTTTATTATACGCATCGACGGCTGTAAGATCATAGCGATTGTCACCGAGCAGTAGATTGACGGTGAAACTGTAGTTGCCAATCGCGCTGGCGGCTGTCGGATTAGGGATATCTTGAGCTACGATCAGTTGTGAGCCGACTTTTACCGTGACGGTGACTGGATTCGGCAGCGGATTGCCGTCGTTGATGCTGACGGTAAATGCGGTTGCGGCAGATTGCGTGCTGCTTTCATTGTTAGGGGCCGAGATTGTTAACGTCGGCGCACTGGTATCGCGGATTAATAATGGCGTTAGTGTCGTCTTGTTGCCGACACCATCAACAACGTCAACGGTGTACACATAACTGCCATCGAGCGTTAGTTTATAACTATCTGTGTATACGCCTGAAGAACTGCTGGTGATGACGCGCGGGGTGGTGTTGCCGCCGCCGGAAAACGTAACGCTGGTGATGCCGCTATTCCCGGTGGCGGTATCGCTGGCGGCGATGCTCAATGCCGATTGCGTAGTGACCACGGTATTACCGACGAGCGTCCCGCTGTTGGCGATGCTGGCCGTGGGCGACAGTTTTTCAATGGCGGCGATAATACTGCCGCTGGAGGTGCTTTTGCCGGTCTTGTCGGTGACCACTAAACTGATCGTGTTATCGCCGGGCGCTAAGGCCACTGTGGCGACGCCGCTATTATTGCTGAGATTGAAGTTGAGAGAACCTGTGGCATTGCTTGCGCTCAGGGTACTGAGGGTGGTGGTCCCGGTACAATTTAAACTGGCGGTGACGGAGGATGAGGTAGCGCCTACACTATTGACCAAACGGATGTTGGCTAGATTGGCCTCGTTAACAGTAAAATTGACAGTGGTCGTCGCCAGGCTTGTAGATGCAGCGCCTAGCGTCACCACGGGTGCATCGGCGTCATATATGATATCCACAGTTTTGGTGGCGGCGTTGTTGACACTGTCGGTCGCAGTGAGATTAAATTTGTAGCTGCCTTGGGCGGGTAGCGTCCCCGTCCAATTTTGCGTGCTCGAAGTCACGCTGCTCAAGGTCAAATTTGTTGCAGTGCCCAACTGACATTGATTATTGCGTGTTTGATAGCGGCCCGCCAAGGTGACCGGAAAACTTTCATCAATGGCCGCGCCGCTAAGCGTCGCGCCGGCAAATATGGCAGTGTTGCTTGAGGTGTCCAATCCCGTTACGTTGATGGTGGGCGCAACGTTATCCAAGCGCGTATTAAACGTGACCGCATATTGATTGTCGGCCAAATCCAGCGCCTTCACGACGATGGTATTTACACCCGCGCCTAAATTTATACTTCCGCTCAATTGGCCGGTCGTGGTGTCGTAGGTCAAACTGCCGGTAGTATTGGTGAGGGCGCTCGCCGCCGTCACGTCCAAAATAATTTCACCCGTAATCGGTGTGCTGCCGGCGGCGGAAACCGATGCCGACAATGTTTTTAAATTGGCCTCGCTGAGTTGTACGACAAAACTAGTTTTAGCGGCCGCCACTACCGCAGGGGGCGCGGTGACGATGCTGAGTTGCGGTGCGAGGGTGTCGCGGTACAGCGTAAAATCCTTGGCTGCGGGGTTGCCTACACCGTCTTTCGCGGCGATATGCACCGTATTTGCGCCCTCCAACGTCAGCGGGATTTGCACGCTGACGGTCAACGCGTGCGCCCCTTCCGCGAGTACGATCCCGCCGTTGACTTGCACCGCGCTAGAAATCGGCGCAGTGCCGTCACTCACATTATAACTAAGCGTGGTGCCGGTGGTTTTGCGCCACAGGCGTTGGCCGGTAGTCGGCGGCAGCACCGGGTCCGTGACCTCAATCAAAGGAGATACGGTGTCTAATTTTACGCTGAATTGCTGCGTACTCGTGTTCGCCAATTCGTCTTGCGCCTTGATCGAAAATAGGCGCTCGCCATCGGCGGAGGCGCGCGGAGGCGTGTATGACCATTGATTAGTTGCAGTTGCCATCGCCGCAACACCATCTACCGTGACGCCTGCAACGTTGCCGCCCTCGCCATCCACTGCTTCGATAATCAAGGTATAGGGATTGAGACGTGTGCTGCCGGGTGACACCATACGCAGATTGGGCCCGACGCTATCTAAAAAAAAGTCCGCATTTTGTGCCAGCAATTCATTGCCCGCGATATCCAGTGCGCGTATCGCAATGGTATTTTTACCTTGTTGCGTTAGGCGCACAGTGCCTGTCCATTCGTGGGCATTGGCACCTGCGGTCGCGGTGACAGTGCCCAGGCGTACGCCACCGACCGTGATCGTACCAGGCGTGACGCGGACCCGCAGCGAATAGTTGGTCAACGTCGTCGTGGTGGTGGACGTTAATACGGATATGCTGGGCGCTTGGGCGGCGATGGGAATGGCGGTGAACCCGTCGAATTTTGCGTGCGCGCTGGTGGCCCAAATCTGCACATTTTGTAACACGGTTTGCATCGCCGGCGCGCTCAGTGTGTAGTTGCGCATAACATACGTCAAAGCGTTATTGGCGAGTTGATATCGATAGGTGTTGGCATCTAAGGCCTGGTCGCCTAACGTCAGTGACCAGGGATTTTTTTGTTCATCGAGCGTCACACCGTTTAATAAGCCATCCGTCACGGCGTCTTGATAGAACATCTGCGCGGCATTCACGGATGTGTATTTAACATCTGGAGCGGCGGTGCTGACGGGGCGGATTTTGCTAGTCCATTCGGACAATCCCGCCAATAACAGCGCGTAACGCGCCGCATTACTTAGCGGTACATTGCTAATATTCAAGGCATTAGGATTGGCGGGCACGGTGGTGAATACGTCAAAGCCATAGATGGAGGTGAGGTCTGCTGCCGTTTGCGCATAAGACGCGGCGACGCTGCCACCGTTATCCACGCCGTTTTTTAACAATCCGGCACCCAAGTGCGTAAATGGCGTGACGACGACTTGCGCGTCTTGCCCAGCGTATTCGATCACGCTGGTCAGTATCTCGTTCGTTGACAACGGAGCATCCAGTTGGGTGGCGGGCTCAAAATAGCCGCCCTCGTTCAGTGCGATATAGAGAAATTGTTTGTCGGTTAAAACGCGTATCGTGCATGCGCCCTGATCGTCCGTTGTACACGCACCTACTTGCCCGCCTGGTACACCGCCTACAAAGGTATAGGCCGTAGCATGGCCTTGTTTTATGCGCGACGCGATGCGCAATTTCGGTACATCAAAATAGGCGCGAAACTCCAAGTTGCGGGTCGCAATATTGCCTGCGGCATCGCCGATTTCCAGTGCAATGCTGTGTACATCGGTGGGATCGCTTTGGTACCAGTCGTCAGCGAGCACCTGTTTTATCAGCGGTAGGACATACAGCGCGCCATCAGTCGCCGTGGCTTGGAAACGCCGCCATGTCGTTTTTGCGACGCCGTTTATGCGGTATTGCATATTTAGTGCGATAGCGTCGGCGCTAGTATTGTCGCTGACACGCAACGTAAAAAAAGGGATTTTGGCATTGTTAAAAACTTGTGGATCTGCGGTAGGATTGGTATAACCCACGCGTGCGCTCGGGACATATAACGGATCTCCGGTGGCGCTTGCCTTGGCGAGATTGTCCGCTACGACGAGATTGTTGCGATAAAATTCCGCGCCGCTGTAGGTGACCGTCAATTCCGGTTTTGTATCGTCCAGCGTAACGGTGCGTACGATCTCGCGCGACAGTCCTTGGTTGTCGGTGATGGTTATGTACAGAATATTCGCGCCGCTGGAGAGCGCCAGATCGGCGCTCCACAGCGCGTTTACAGCGTCTATCTGCGCGTTATAAACCTGTGTGCCTGCCGTCACGGTGATCGATTTAATGCCGGTGTTGCCTTCGTCTATGAAACTTCCGCTGGCAAGGTACACGCCATTGTTGGTCAATAGCGGCGCGCCAAATTCAACGATAGGTTTGCCGTCCGGTAAGGCGACATCGAATGTTTGACGCGTAATATTGCCGACTAAATCCGTTGCCTCCACCCGCATGCGGTGTGCGCCCGGTGAAAAATCGCTGATATACAAACGTGCCAGTTTGCCGGGGAGTATATTGTCGATGTACGCAGGTTTGTCTTGCGGTGTATCTGCGTCCATGCGCACCGCGACATGCCGCAAACCGATGGTGTCCGTCACATCGACGCGATATTCGACGTATTTTTGCACGCGGTTGTAATTGACTAGCTCAACAGGGGCATTTGAAAACACTGGCGGGTCCGTGTCAAAGGGCGGCGCAAGCGCACCTCCAAACAGCGGGTCATTGTTTTCCGCTAATGCGCGCGCCGCATTTAATATTGCGTCCATCGATAGGCGCGCGCCGACGGATTGCGCGAGCGCCACGCGCCACGCGCCTACGCCCAATTCATGGCGGTAATTGGCACCATCCAAGGCGACGCCGCCGTATTCCAGTGCGCCGATATCGCCGTTTAGATCCCGCGTTTTACCGTCCAAGAGACCGTCGGCGCGGATATCGGCATACATGATTTGCAATAAACCTACGGCGGTAAAACTAGAATAAGGCGGTGAATTCGCCTGTTCGCTAATCGCTTTAGCGTAAGCTGAAAAGGCCGCCGCATACATTCCATAGGCATATTCCTTGGTCAATACGCGTACGCTTTCATCCGCATCGGCAATACGCGCAGGCCGCGTCGTCACGATGTTGATGTCATTGCCCAATAGACGAGCGATGCTAGCGTTGGCCTCAGCAATCGCGGTCGCCACCGCAACGTGTTGCTGGATATGAAATTCGGCAAGGCCTGTCGCAAGCGTCGTGTACGGTGTGACGTTAAACAACTCGGCGCCTGTGGCCGTGAGTAAGCCCACTGCGTAGAGTTTCTGCTCGCCCAGCTCTGAGTTGGCCAATTTCACTACCGCGCCATTGGGTGAAATATCTTCTACGTAAGCGCCGGAGGTGGCCTCGACCAGTATCGGACCATCGGCGATGCGCCGGATATTGGCCTTATAAAATCCTAGGCGATCAGTTTGTGCGTTTCCCAATAGTGTTCCTTTGATACCCTCGGTAAAGGCGAAAATTCGCACCGTCGCTTTGTCGATGGGGCCGTCAACCACGTATCCGCCGATAGACAATGTGCGCGCACGCGGTGCCACCGCTGATCCAGCGCCACACGCTACAAATAATGTAACCAGGATGCCTGCCAGCAGCGCGATAACAATGCGGTCTAGATACCGTTGTGAGGTAAAGATTGCCATTTAAGGGGTACTCTCCGTGTCAGTATGTTCCTTGTTTACAACCCTAGGCGATTTTTTTTAAATGCGCCTATACGCCTGACATACTTCCCTAAGTCGTTAACGACCCAAATTACGCTGCGGTGCAGAATTATTCGAGATTGATACGTGAGGCTTGAGTAGTATTCACTCAATTCATGCCATCGACACCGGAAAAAATTGAAAAAAAATAGAAATAATTAACGTTATGGCGAGAGGGTGTGTAGAGATAAGTTACCAAGGGGGGCTTAAGATTAGATTTTGATGAATTGATGGAGCGAGGTATTTAACTAAATGTGTTGCGCGCTTGTGGAATAATAGATTAAGTCTTATTATAAATATTTTCAGATTCGAGCTATGCGACGTTGACGTAAATCATAAACCCCATGCCAATATAGGCATGGGGTTTAAAAAGGGTTGGTTAACTCCTTGGTAGGTTCAGAGCTATGATCGCTTTTTACCTCTTTTAGGCCGTCACAAGCACCCAAGATCAATGCCGGTAACACCAAGGCAAGCGTCTGCTTCAGTATTTTTTCATTTTCTCGCACCTGGTGTTTGCCGTTGGTTTCGACAACCTAAATGGCCGTCGCTTTATGTGGTTCTCAGAATTTATAAATTAATGATATCTGTGTTAAAAGTTGATCGGACACGCCTGATAATAAATAACTGCCTGTGTGTAATATATCTTTATTAATCGTACCATCGATCAAGAATGCATCGTCCAATGCATAACGAATTCCTAACGCCAGTTCTACCAGGGGGTCGGCATCGATAGTTTGTTGCCGAGGCGACGATAACGGTTGCGTAACGCCCCCAGCCACCGATGATCCGCCTGAAAATCTGTCTATGCGGTATAGATTGCGCGAGGCGCCGCCCCTGAGCGTCCAATGGCCGTCGGCCGCAACCTCGACGCCCAAACGTGCCGGAAAATCCGCGTGGTACAACGAGTTCGCGTAGGAGTTGCGCAACGGGTTGGCGTTCAGTTTATCTGTCGAAGCAGTTGTATAGGTAGTGTGAAAATATTGCAAGCCGCCTGACGCGATGAGGGTTATTTTTTCACTGGGCTTCAATAAAAACGTCGCGTAGCCAGCCAACTCGGTGGAGGTCAATGTAGATTCGCCGGTTTGATCGACGGTGGCAGTCCCATTGGTGGTTTCGCGATTCGTCTGACCGATTTTGAAACTGAAACGGCTGGCCTGCGCAGACAATCTCACGAGGCCTTTAGATAGCGCCAGGACATCCATGCGCGCAGTTGCGGCGATATTAGTAGTGTCATCCAAAGATGCGTGGCCTTGTCGATCAAGGGTGCCGCCGATAGTGCTGGATTCCTGGTAAACGTAGTTGTTGGTAAAAGAAGGAAGTCCAATCGACAACGACACGTCGAGTGGCAGGCTTTTAAGCGCCGCGCCGAATACCAGATTGACATCGCTGCCCGACACCTTTTGTTCGTCGATGTTGACCGAGGTGCCATTGGCTTGGGCGCCTACAGGATTAAATCGTTGATCCGCGTAACGATTTATATTTACCCTCAGCCCTGCATCCGCGATCCCGAGATCCATGGACAGGAAAAGATCTAAGAGATTTTTTACTGCAACGCTCGGAGCGGTCATGGCGATCAAATTGCCCGGCGTTGAGATGAGGCCGGGAGAGAACAACGTATTTTGTATTACCCCCGTATACGGACGCCCCATATAAACACCGGCATTGACCGGCCCCAGTGTAAGCTGCCCGCCAGCCAACCGCGCATGCGTGTCATCGCCTTGGCTAAATAGGGCGGTGCCCAGCGCGCTATAAACCCGATTGGGATAGGCTTGCAACAGCGCCGGATTGACCCAAATATCGTAGTCATCCTGCATCGAAAAATAGTCTTGTTTTAACGCGCTGTTGCGCGCGTTGAGATTGGATACGTCCCAGCCGTCGAAACCATTTGCGGCAGCGCTGCAGAAGGCCAAGGTTAAGGTAACTATCCCTTTGAAAGATATAAAATAATTTTCAAATCTGTACGCCATAATTAATATTCTCCTGCTCGGATTTCGATATTATTGATCCCCACAGGTTCGCGTTAAAGATTCGACCTGTCCCCACACGCGGGATCGAGAATCGCAAGGATAGTGCGTGCCTCGCGCAGTGACAAGTAATTTGTTTAGTTGCACCGATTAATTGAACGCAAGAATACATTATTAGACGCCTTGTATTGTAACTGTGCTTAGTGCTTACTAACGTAGTTCTTAAGTAACGCAGGTGAATTAAAAAATCGTGTGTTGAAACGCACGCTACTAGACACCGGAGTTGCCAATTCTGTTAGAATCCATTGTGCATAGGGTAACACCGCGTAATCTACGAACAATAGGCATCAAAAGAGAGGGGGCGATTTATGTCTAAGTTTTCGAGAATTATAGCTTTTTTGGTCTCATTCGCAATAGTCCTGGGCGGCGCAACGGGTTGTGGTAAAGGGGCATCGACGGCTCCTGGCGCTCCATTGAGCTTGGATCCAAGTTTGGCCAGTGCGTATGGATTAAGGCTGAGCACGCCAGCGCTTTTTTTTGTCGACGACTACTACAGCTCGAATGCCAACAGTAAAATAGTCACGTCGTTTGTGTCTTCGGATGTTAAAGCGATTTCGCTCCAGGTGTTTGGCGATAGCGAAACCGCAGACTGGCTGACGTTAAGTAAAACAGTCGAGGTTGTCGGTGGCTCGGGCCAAATTGAATTGGCCGCGCGCCGAGTATCAAATAACCCTAGCAATATTTATTTCGCCACAGTGCGGGTGATCGCAAAATCTGCGGATGACACGCCCATCGCGTATCGGGACATCGACGTGAGTTACGCGATGTTATCCGGATATGTCTCCGCGACTTCCTTGCAGTTTCATTCTAGCGAGGGATCGGCCGCAGCGCCACAATCCCAGTTTGTAGATCTAAAATTAACAGGCGATGAGCGATTTGCGATCAATTATGTTACAGGTGCGGCCTTTGATTGGTTAAATGTAACCGCTGGGGTAGGCAATAATTCCGGTAAATTGCGGATTTCCGCATCTCCCGAAAATCTTCGTCAAGGAAATTATCAGGCGCGCGTCTATATCGTTCCGAAAACCTCCCTGCGCGCGACTGTCGTCGATGTCTATTATAATGTGTTGTCCAAAGGATACCCGCTGCCCACTCCAGTGGATGCATCGGCTTTCGATCCATCGTCGCTGACCTTTAGTATAGGCATCGATACCCTTAAATCCGACCTCACTAAAACGGTTACCGTAGTTGGGGAAGCAGGCAACACCTGGTCTGCGTCTACGCCGGTTTCCTGGATCAGTTTATCCAAAACCACCGGCAGCGCTGGCGATACCGTGTCGGTAAGCATTGTGCCTGCCGGGTTGAAAGATAACTATGAGTTTAATTATTCTTATGGCAATACTGCGCGTGCGTACGTCAATTTTACTTTTAAATCTTCTACGGGCGGCACGTTTTCGAGCAATCTTTCCATTAGCGCATCGAAGGTCGCTTTGCCCAGCAATTGGGTCGATTCGGCTCCCTTGAGTTTTATAGCGAGCCCAGATTCCAGTCTTGAGGATATATCGAAGTCGATAGTGATCGGAATTGCCGGTAGTAATTCCACATGGACCGCGTCTACCTATGCCAACTGGATTTCGTTGTCGTCATTTTCAGGGGCGGCAGGCGACGTGCTGGCATTGAGCTTAATACCCAGCGTCATAAATAATAATTACAGCGGCCAGTATTACTATAGCATCTCATTGACATTAAAAAGCGCGTTTGGAATTACCTATACGAGCTCGATTAGCCTAAGCCTCAGCGTTGGAGGTCTGAGCGCGAATTATATTTGGCCTTCGCCACTACAGTTCAACCTTAATTCAACGTCAACTCCAGCCGATCTCACAAAGCAGATCAAAGTAGGCAGTACCGGCGCGTCTACATGGAGTGCGCAATCGCCAGCTTCCTGGGTAATTGTACAGCCGATTAGCGGCAAGGCGGGTGATTCCCCGTCGGTCATCTTGAATGCGAACGAGTTAGCAAAAGTGGAAACTAACCCGGTAAGCACGAGTATTACATTTACTATTACTACTGCCACCAATTTTGTGTATACCAGTACAGTCAGCGTGAATGTAAATAACACGATGGCGAAATTCTCGACAATTACGCCCCATGTCGTATTGACCGGATTAGACAATCAAGTCGTCCTCATTCGAGGCGCGGGCCTTGCCAAGGATACAAAACCTATTATCGACGGCGTGGAAGTCGCTAACGCCACCTTTGTGTCGGAATCCGAGTTAAAAGTGACGTTGCCAAAATTTAGCGCTGACGGTGCGCACACCGTATCCGTAGCGGTGGCCAACCCAGGCCTGGCATCATTGCAACCGTCGGTGAACTTGATATCCACTACCGAAAGCGCTTTGAGCGGCGCGACTACGCTCAGTTATCCGAATACTGCAGCCAAGCGACCGCTACGCGTGATATATGATGCCGAACGACACGCGCTTTTAGTCGGCGTCGCCTATCCGCCCACCACGACAAAACCGGCAATATTCGGAGAAATTATTCGATATATCGATGTAGGAGGAAATTGGTTGTTAGATAATGCGGCAAAATCATTGAGTGTTGCAGACCTGAGCGATTTTGCGTTGAGCAATGACGCTCAATCGCTCATTGCAGTGAGCAAAAACTCGATGAGCGGTTTTGATCCGGTGACATTTGCGGCATCCGGCAAAAAACGTACAATTAGCGCATCAGGCTATGCGAGTGTCGTCGTCGCCAACGATGCGCAGGCGATGGTATTGCAATTCGAAAATTACCAAACAAATTTATATAGATATTCGTTGCGCGACTGGCTGGCCTCCCCTGCAATCATAGTGTCGAACTATACGCCTAATTATTCGAATGTTTCCGAACCCAATAGACTCAGCATCAGTTTGGATGGCTCGCGGGTGGCTTATAATTCAATTGCCTATTACGGCCATCATGTGCAGCAGTATTCTGCGTCGGCTGTGCCCACGAACTTTGCAATTCAATCCACTTCATTTTCTTTAACGCAGGGTTCTATTATTCAATTGGATCGTTCTGCATCCAGGCTCGTTGTCAACAACACGAATCAGTATATGGCTTATGATGCGACAGTTATGAACACGCCCGTGGGTGTAGGAGTATTAGGTGTTACGGGCGGTGCCTGGTCCCTCATTTCCCACGCCGGAGATCGACTCTACACATGCTGCACCTATGTCACTTCAGGTGCGAACGCAACCGCAACTATGCACACCTATGACCTTAATTCGTGGATTCCATCTACGGGTTACGCCGAAATAGGGACTGGTCTTGAATTGCCGCAGGATCCTGGTAATGGAGGTACAGGAGGCGCAGGCTACAAGATGGCGATTTCGCTTGACGGTAGAACGCTATTCATTGCGGGGGACAACGCTATCGTCGCACTACCTACACCCTAACTCGAAGACCTGTTGTTAACGCCTAACCCAGGGTTGGGCCGGGCCGCGTTCGCGCGTTTGATCGACGATGAATTTATGGAATTTGGAAAATCTGGGCATATTTATCGCAAGTGCGATGCAGTGGATTATTTGCTGTCGGCGCGCGCGCGGAGTGCTGTTCGGTTGCAACCGTTAAGCCACCGGCCTGGCTGGTCGCGGAATCGTCGGTAATTGAGGCTGAAGGGTCTGAGATCAAGCTGCGCAGGCCAATAAAGCCTATGGCACTCGCGCAACGAGCAAGGTATAGTGACAAGTTGAGTAACAAAAACTACCTTACGGTATAATAGCAAAAGCGGGGCAGCGCCGTTCTGCTGCACAACTAATGGTTGCCCTCTACCGCTTGATGTAGGATCGTCTGGTCAGGAAAGAGGTGCCACTGCACAATGTTTTTTTACAACTGGAGACAAGTCAATGAAGAAAATAGTATTGGTTGCACTGCTTTCTGCTTTTGTCGCCGCGCCTGTGTCGGCGGCCAGTAAAAAATCGGCATCGACGGGCGACACGCAATACGCCATCGGCGCCGGTTATGGATTGAGTAACAACGGTGTTCTTTCCGTGCGTGGCGACTACGATATCTCTGCCCAGGCCAATGCGCCGGTCAAGGTGCGGGTGGGTTGGGATCATTACAAGATAGACTTTAATTTTGGCTACAGTTATTCATGGTCATATGACGTGTACTATGCAGGTGCCTATTATGACTTTAATCAGCAATTAAAGCTGGGCGAAAAGATTCATCCTTTTGCGGGCTTGGGTTTTGGTACTGGTCAAGTCACATTTTCTTGCTCAGGCGGAACCACCGTTTGCGGTAGCCTTTCTTCTCCTTCCATCGGTGGACTCTACTACATCGGCGGCGTTCAATATAACGTAACGCCTAACATTGATGCAGAATTGAGTTACAGTGGATGGACGGGTATCTCTCTCGGCGGTAACTTTAAATTCTAAGCCAGTATGACGTGTGTGGGTCGCGGGTGATTTGCGCGGCCCATGCGCTTATGTTTGTGAACCCGCCTCCTTGAAGCATGCACATCCATCTCATCGCCGTCGGTAAACGCCTGGATGCCTGGGTGCAGCAGGGCTACAACGAATATGCCAAGCGCCTGCCGCGTGAATGCACCCTGCGTTTGATCGAGATCGAACCGGGTCGGCGCAGCAAGGCCGGGGATGTCGCGCGCGCCAAGGCGGAAGAAGAGCAAGCCATACTCGCGGCCATCCCTGCGCGGGCGCAGGTCGTGGCGCTGGATGAGCGCGGTAAGCTGTGGAATACGCTGCAATTGTCGCAAAAACTTGATGGCTGGTTACAGGGCGGGGCGGATGTCGCGTTGTTGGTCGGCGGGGCCGATGGGCTCACCGATGCGTGTCGCGCGCGCGCGCAGGAGGTGTGGTCGTTGTCGAATCTGACGCTGCCGCATGGTTTGGTGCGTATGGTGCTCGCCGAGCAACTCTATCGCGCCTGGAGTATACTGCACAACCACCCCTATCATCGCGCTTGAAATCCGCATGCCGTTAGTCCTTCAACACCCCCCTCCGTTGGCGTTGTACATCCATATCCCGTGGTGTGCGCGCAAATGTCCTTATTGCGATTTCAATTCGCATGTCGCCGAACAAATCCCCGAAGCCGCGTATATAGACGCATTGCTCGCCGATGTGCAGCACGAATTGCCGTTGGTATGGGGGCGGCGCATACACAGTGTTTTTATCGGCGGCGGTACGCCTAGCCTGTTTGCGCCGCAAAATATCGAACGCTTGTTGTTGCAATTGCGGGCATTATTGCCAATATCACCTCACGCAGAAATCACTTTAGAGGCCAATCCCGGCAGCGTCGAGGCCGCGCGTTTTGCGGAATTTCGCGCCGCAGGCGTCAATCGTTTATCGATAGGCGTGCAGAGTTTTAATGATAAACATTTGCGCGCCTTGGGCCGTATCCACGATGCGCAGGCCGCGACACGCGCGATTGAAACGGCCTTGCGCGCCGGATTTGCGAGTGTGAATATTGATTTAATGTACGCCTTGCCGGAACAAACCCTGGCCGAGGCCGTGGCTGATGTTGCTACCGCCATCGCCTTGCAGCCGGGACAGATTTCGTATTATCAACTCACGTTGGAGCCCAATACGGCGTTTCATCACGCACCGCCACCGCTGCCGGACGACGACAATGCATGGGATATCCAACTCGCGGGGCGCGCGGCCTTGGCGGCGGCGGGTTATGCGTGTTACGAGACCTCGGCGTTTGCGCGCGCGGGCCACCAATGCCGGCATAATATCAATTATTGGCAATTCGGCGATTATCTCGGCATAGGCGCGGGAGCACACGGCAAGTTGACGTATGTCAATGATGGACGCATTGAGCGGCGTTGGAAATTGCGGAGTCCGCGCGATTATATGCAACACGCGGGCGCGCCCGCGAGTGTAGCGGGGCGGCAAGACCTCAGCATTGCGGAATTGCCGTTTGAATTTATGATGAACGCCTTGCGTTTGACCGCAGGGATAGAAACCGAATTTTTTTCGGCACGTACTGGGTTGCCATTGGCGTCTATATCCGCGCGCTTAGATGAATTGGTCAAGGATGATTGGTTGGTGCGCGATCAGGCCTTAGGTTTTATCCGGCCCACGCAAAAAGGCCGCGATTTTTTGAATGAAATGTTGGTTAAATTTTTGCCGGATTAGCAAGCTGAAATATGCGATTTTACCGGCACAGAGGCGTGTTTTTAGTTTATATATTTCCCCCATTCCACCTGCGGATCGCCCACGGCGATAAAATTTGGATTGTAAAGATGACCTTTGGTGTTATAGCGCAAGGGTTTGAGGTGGGTGTCGAGTACGGCTCCGCCCGCTTGTTCGACGATACATTGCGCGGCCGCCGTATCCCATTCGCTGGTGCGGCCGAAGCGCGCATAGATGTCGGCTTGGCCCTCGGCGATTAAACAGGATTTTAGCGAACTGCCCATTTGTATCAATTCATACTCACCCATTTTGGAAAGCAGGGTTTGCAATGTTTGTCCGGCGTGGGAGCGACTGCCGGCGATTATTTTGCGCACTGCAGGCGCGCGCCGCGTGTGTATGGGTTGTGCGGGTGCGTTGGCCGTTTGTTTATAAGCGCCCAGGTCGCGGGCGGCGAAATAAGTCACATGGGCGTCCGGCACGTAGATGACGCCTAACACCGGCGCATGGTCGGCGATTAAGGCGATATTGACGGTGAATTCGCCATTGCGTTTGATAAATTCGCGCGTGCCGTCCAGCGGATCGATCAACCAGAGATAGCGCCAGGCGGCGCGTCGCGCATAATCCGCCGTCGGCGATTCTTCACATATTTGCGGCATTTCCGGCGTGATACGCGTAAGGCCTTCCCGTATAATGCGATGCGCCGTCAGATCCGCCTCGGTGACCGGCGTGTCGTCTTGTTTTTGCGTGACCGAAAACGCCGTGTTATATATTTTCATGATCGCCAAGCCGGCGGTATGCGCCAATGCGCACACCTCGGGCAGCAATTTTGCCAAGTCTAATTCGCTCATGCGTGGGCGAGGTGTTCGCGCACCAGGAACAGTGCCGCGATAGAGCGCGCCTCGGTGCATTCCGCATGATTCAATAATTCATTGAGTTGCGATAAACGCCACGGCACGACCTCGATTTCTTCGGGCTCGTCGCCAGGGTGACGCTCGGGGTAAAGGTCTTGCGCCAATATGATATGGGTGGCGTGGCTCAAATAACTGGGGGCCAATGTCAACGTCCGCAAATGTTGCAAACGACGCGCACCATAGCCGATTTCCTCCATGATCTCGCGGTTGGCGGCCGCGAGTATTTCTTCATCTAGTTCCATGCGCCCTTTGGGTAAGGCCAATTCATAGCGTTGTACGCCAGCGGCATATTCGCGTATCAATAATACGGTGTCATTATCCAACATCGGCACCACCAACACCGCGCCCCGCGACGGACTGCGCAGGCGTTCATACTGCACTTCCACGCCGTTTTTAAAGCGCAAACTGATTTCTTCCACATGGAATAATCGCGTTTGGGCGAGCATTTTAATATCGAGCACGTCGGGCAGATCGGTTTGCGCCATGAGTTTATAGGGGTTGGGGTCAACCTTCACTATAGCACCGTAAGCGAACCGCGCAACCCCGTTTTATGCGGGCTACCGCGATGTTTAAAACGGCCGCACGATCACGAGGATCACCACCACGATCAGCCCTAAGGCGGGTATCTCGTTGAATAATCTATAAAATAGATCGCTGCGCTGAGTGTTCCCGGCGTTCAGTTCGGCGACCAGGCGGATACAATAAAGATGATAGGCAATGAGCCCCAGCACGCACAATAATTTCAGTTGCAACCAGTAACTGGTATGGGCATAGGCCGTCCACGCGTAGGCGAATAATAACCATAATCCGAACACCGCCGTACCGATCCCGCCGATGTGAGTCATCACCAATAGTTTGCGTTCCATGACCTTAAATCGCTCACGACCGGCGATATCTTGCGTTAAAGCATGGTAAACGAATAGGCGGGGGAGGTAGAATAGGCCGGCGAACCAAGTAACCATAAAGATGACATGCCAAGTCTTAACCCACAACATACTCACCCCTCGTTGATGCGTAACCAAGTAGCGAAAGATAGCATATGTTAGATTCCCAGTTTAGTTTGATTGGTCTTTTTGTCAGCGCGTTATTTTCCGCGTCGATTTTGCCGGGCGGGTCGGAGGCCGTGTTGGCGGCCTTGATGTCGCGTCATGTGCATGCGCCTTTCACCTTGTGGGCGGTGGCCACCCTTGGTAATGCGCTCGGTGGCATCAGCACTTGGTATCTAGGCGTGTGGATGCGGCGTAAATGGCCGGGCCGCAAACTCAAACAAAAACATATGCGGGCGGTGGCGCGGGTGCGTGTGTATGGAGCCCCGGCGCTATTATTTTCGTGGTTGCCGATCGTGGGGGATGCCTTGTGTTTGGCCGCCGGGTGGTTGGGCACACGTACCACGCCCACGCTGGTGTACCTGGTATTGGGTAAGGGCGTGCGTTATGCGGTGATCGTCGTCGCGATGGCGATGACGGCCTAGAATGATCATTGCATAGCAATGACATGATACACTTGGATTTGTCGCTCATAGCTTTACAAACACATGCGTATTCGTGAAATTCCCTATAACTACACCTCTTTCTCCGATCGCGAAATAATTATTCGCTTTTTGGGTGAAGAGATGTGGCAGGTGTTGAATGACCTGCGTGGCGTACGTCGCACGGGGCGCTCGGCGCGCATGTTGTTTGAAATCTTGGGGGATATGTGGGTGATTACACGCAACCCCTACATCCAAGACGATTTATTGGAAAACACGCGGCGGTTGCAATCGTTGATCGACACGCTTTATCAGCGGTTGGAGCAAATCGTCGCGCGCGCCGATCATAACGAATTAACGGAAAAATTAATCGCTAGCGCGCGGTCGGCGATAGAAAAATTCGAGCAATGGTTTCCCGCGCAAGATTTGTTGCGGCGGCGCGTCGCGCGACGCTTAGGCAAAGTGACGCGGCGCGACAATATCGATTTCAGCGGCTTGGCGCGCGTCTCCCATGTCACCGATGCGACCGATTGGCGCGTTGAATATCCGTTGGTGGTGATCAATCCCGATACCGAGCAAGAAGTCGCGGATATCGTGGCGGCGTGTATAGAATTAGGCCTCACCATCATCCCGCGCGGCGGCGGCACCGGCTATACCGGCGGCGCCGTGCCCTTGCATCCCGACAGCATTATTATCAATACCGAAAAACTAGAACGCCTGGATAATGTTGTAATGCGGCGCATCCCCGGCGTGGATCATGCCGTCCCCACAGTGCGCGTCGAGGCCGGCGTGATCACCAAACGCGTATCAGACGTGGCGGAAAAGGCCGGCTATGTGTTTGCGGTCGATCCCACGTCGCAAGATTCTTCGACCATAGGCGGCAATATCGCCATGAATGCGGGCGGAAAAAAGGCCGTGTTATGGGGCACGACCTTGGACAATCTGGTGTCGTGGCGCATGGTCACCCCGCATGGCGGGTGGTTGGAAGTGGAGCGTCTGAATCACAATTTGGGCAAAATTCACGAACAAGAAACCGTAATGTTTAGAGTGACGCATTATGCGGGTGACGCCAAAACCCGCGTCGGCGAACCTGAATTATTGCAAATGCCCGGTCAGGCCTTGCGCAAAGAAGGCTTAGGTAAGGATGTCACAGATAAATTTTTGTGCGGCCTGCCCGGCGTGCAAAAAGAAGGTTGCGACGGCATGATCACCTCAGGGGTGTTTTTGTTGCATCGCATGCCCAAATATACGCGCACGGTTTGTCTCGAATTTTTTGGTCACGACGTGCGGCGCGCCGTCGGTGCGGTGGTCGAAACCAAGGATTATTTAGATGCACGCGCGGATGTTGTGCTGTCCGGTTTGGAGCATTTGGACGAACGTTACGTAAAGGCGGTCAAATACACCACCAAGGCGGCGCGCCGCGAATTGCCTAAGATGGTGCTGCTGGCGGATATTTCCAGCGATAATGAAAATGCCGTCGCTGAGGCGGCGTCGGCCGTGGTGCGGCTGGCCAACGCGCGGGACGCCGAAGGTTTTATCGCGGTGAGCCCCGAGGCGCGGCGGCGCTTTTGGCATGATCGTAGCCGCACCGCCGCCATCGCCGCGCATACCAACGCCTTTAAAATCAATGAAGATGTCGTTATCCCGTTGGACAAACTCGCCGACTATAACACCGGCATCGAGCGCATCAATATCGAATGTTCGATAAAAAATAAGCTGCGCATCCTTGATGCCATCGCCGATTTTCTCGACCAAGATTGGCGCACCTTGCTGGTTGCGGAAGGCTTAGAGGCGAGCGCTGAAAACGACGCCATCGTCCACCAAAAAAAACGCGCCGCGTGTGACATCGTGCATCGCGTCCGTTCCACTTGGCAGGCCTATCTGGAGGCCTTCGACGGCCCGGCAAATGCGGTATTAAACAGCGTTCAATTACAGACGCCGGATCCGCAAGTCACGTTGATCGATCTATTATTGCGGCGCGAATTGCGCATCTCGTATCGCCACGCAGTCGAACAACCGCTCAAGGAAATATTCGCAGGCCTGGAAATGAAGGCCGTACGCGACTGCATGTTGGAAATCCATCGTAGCATACGCACTTCGCGCTTGTTCGTGGCCACCCATATGCACGCCGGTGACGGCAACGTACACACCAATATTCCGGTCAATTCCAACGACTACGATATGCTGCAAGAAGCGGATCGAATGGTCGATCGCATCATGGCCCTGGCCAAGGAATTGGGCGGCGTCATTTCCGGCGAACACGGCATCGGTATCACCAAAATACAATATCTCGATGACGCGCAAATAGACGCATTTGCGGCCTATAAACAACAGGTAGACCCGGCAGGCAATTTTAATCGCGGAAAGTTGTTGCGCGGCGCCGGTTTGGAGCGCGCCTATACGCCGTCCTTGCGTTTAGTGCAGCAAGAGGCATTGATTCTGGAGCAAAGCGAACTCGGCGCGTTGAATGACGACATCCGTCATTGTTTGCGCTGCGGCAAGTGCAAGCCGGTGTGCAGCACCCATATCCCGCGCGCCAATCTTGCCTATTCGCCGCGCAACAAGATACTCGCCACCGGGTTGATCATCGAAGCCTTTTTATACGAAGAGCAAACGCGGCGCGGCATATCGTTGCGTCATTTCGACGAAATGAATGACGTGGCCGATCATTGCACCGTTTGTCATAAGTGCCTCAATCCGTGTCCGGTGAACATCGATTTCGGCGATGTCAGCATGCGCATGCGCAATATTTTGCGCGCGCGCGGCAAAAAAAATCTCAATCTGGGTAGCGCGGTTGCGATGGCGTTTTTAAACATCACCGACCCTGCGACCATCAAGATCATGCGCAAATTCATGGTCGATTGGGGTTTTCGTGCGCAACGTTTTATGCACAAACTCGCCAAGCAGAAAAAGTGGTTTGCGCGCGCCAAATTGCCCGAATCGACCACCGGAAAAACGCCGGTTAAAGATCAAATCGTACACTTTATCAAAAAACCCTTGCCCGCGCATATGCCGACGCAGACGACGCGCCAACGCTTAGGATTGGAAGACAAACAGACCATCCCGATAGTGCGCGATCCGCGCAAGGTGACGGATGACAGTGAGGCGGTGTTTTATTTTCCGGGCTGCGGTTCTGAGCGTTTGTTCAGTCAGATCGGCCTCGCGACGCTGGCAATGTTGTATGAAGTCGGCGTGCAAACGGTGTTGCCGCCGGGATATTTGTGTTGCGGTTATCCGCAGGCCAGCGCCGGAGACGAGCCGCGCAGCCAGAAAATCACCACCGACAATCGCGTGCTGTTTCATCGCGTCGCCAACACGCTCAACTATTTGGACATCAAAACAGTGATCGTGTCGTGCGGCACCTGCATGGATCAATTATTAAAATATGAATTCGAGCGCATCTTTCCCGGTTGTCGGTTGCTCGATATACACGAGTATCTCGCGGAGCGCGGCATCACCAGTCAAGGGGTCGCCGGACAACACTATTTATACCACGACCCATGCCATACGCCGATGAAAGTGCATAATCCGATTACCGTGGCGCAGCGTTTGATGGGGCAGGCGGTTCAGCTTTCGGATCGTTGCTGTGGAGAGGCGGGCACCTTGGCGACCGCACGGCCCGACATCGCCACCCAAGTGCGCTTCTTGAAACAAGAGCATTTACATGCGGGCATACAAGCACTGACCGGCGATATGCAGGCGCACGGCAAAGTGAAAATGTTGACGTCTTGTCCGGCCTGTCAACAAGGTTTGGCGCGTTTTAGCGACGATACCGGTATGGAGACCGATTACATCGTCGTGGAGCTGGTGAAACGTCTACTCGGCGAGCGTTGGGCGGATGAGTTTGTGGCGCGCGCGCAACAGGGTGGGGTGGAGCATGTGTTGTTATAAATGCCTGTTTGACATTAATTAAACATTGTTTAATTGTAACTATTCAGCATGTGACCCTCCCCCTTTGCAAAAGGGGGATAGAGGGGGATTTAATCACTCTGCGCACTGATTTTATCGAGAAAAGTGGCAGCAAATCCCCCCTAGCCCCCCTTTTTCAAAGGGGGGACACTCAATATCAAGTATGTGCTGAATAGTTACGTTTAATTAACGCGCTATGTAAATTTCCGCACCGTGACAACCTATTGTTTTAGGCGGAATATCCCGGCATTTTCGCTATCAAGCGCATCCTATGCTACACTACTATTATGAATAGTGTGGAATATTCGGCGAATCCAAATTGATGTACACGCGGCGTGATAGTCGCGCAACGAGGTGTTCTATGACGCAACACGATTTGACTGCACGCATCCAGCAATTGACCCAGCATGTGTTAAGGCAAGGCGCGGATATCCAAAAAGAAATTCGCGATGTCACGTTGTTGGCCTTGCGCGAAGGCAAACTCAATCGCGGCACTGCAGCGGATATTATTCGCGCCGTTGTGCAAGGCGCGCAGCAGGCGCGCGCGGCCTCTGAGCCGCCGCCCTCGTCACCGTTCGCACACGCCCTGCGCGGGATGGAAGAAGCGCTCGCCTATAGTGCCGAGGCAATGAAGCTGGCGCTGCAAGAGGCGGCCTCGCGCACGCGTGAGGCGACACTGCGTGAATTGCAACGCGGCAAGGACGATTTGGTGGCGCTGGAACAAATGTTTATCGAGATCGTCACCGCCGCGACCCAAGGCGCGCAGCAGTCTACGCAACACACGTGGGATGATTTCTCCAAACACATGACCGACAATACCACACGCTTGCGGGCTCAGGTGCAAGATGTAGTGACGCAATTGCAACAATATCTCGAACAAGAAGCTAAGCAAACCTTGCGCAAAGGCTCGGATACGGCAGTGCGTGTGGTGGACGGTCTGGCCAACAGCGTAGCCGACGCCTTGGGCCGTTTGGCCGCAACCTTGCGGCGCGACGAAGCCCCGCACCAGAAATAACCGCATGTGGTGGGATGCCCTCATTAATAACCGTGATCTGACGCGTATGCATGAGATCGCGTCGGTATTGTTGCGTTATGGCTTTGATGATGTAGTTTCGCGTTTGGGCATGGCGCGCACCTTAGAACGCGCCGGGCGTTTGCTAAAACGTCACGGCGGCGCGGATAAATCCGCCTTATCTTCACCCGAACGCCTGACCGAGGCGCTACAAATTTTGGGGCCGACATTTATCAAGCTCGGGCAGATTTTAGCGACGCGGGTGGATTTATTCGCGCCGGAATGGATACGCGCCTTCGAGACCTTGCAGGATCGCGTACCGGCGGTCGAATTTGACGCAGTGCTGGCACAGTTGCGTGTCGATTTAGGCGGCGATCCGCGCGATATTTTCCGTTATTTAGACACCCAACCGTTGGCGGCGGCGTCGTTGGCGCAAGTACACAGGGCGCAACTGCAAGATGGCACGGATGTCATTTTGAAAATTCGTCGCCCCGGCGTGCGCGATGTGGTGGAGGCGGATTTGCGGTTGTTGGAGCGCGTGGCCGAGATCGCCGAACATGAAGTCACCGACCTACGGCGTTACCAGCCGCGCCAAATCGTCGCGCAATTCGCCGTAACCTTGCGGCGCGAGTTGGACTTCGCCGTGGAATGCCATAGCGCGGAACGCATTGCCGCGCAGTTTGCGGACGCTAACACTCACATCATTATAGTGCCCAAGGTGTATTGGGAATGGACCTCCGAGCGTTTAAATGTGCAGCAGTATATATCAGGCATACACGGGCGTGATTTAGCCGCCGTAGACGCCGCCGGTTTGGATAAAAAATTACTCGCCAAACGCGGTGCCGAGGCGGTGTTAAAAATGGTCTTGGAGCACGGCTTTTTTCACGCCGATCCACACCCCGGAAATGTGTACTATTTAACGGACAATCGCCTCGCGCTCATCGATTTCGGGATGGTCGGCCATTTGTCGGACGAGCGGCGCGCGGAAGTAGTGGATCTGTTATGGGGCTTGATGCGCAGAGACACGCGGCGCATCATCGACGTGTTGCAAGATTGGACGGAAGACGCCGCTGCCATGGAGCAGTCGTCGCGGCTGGCGCAAGACATAGATTTGTTTTTGGATCGTTATCACGGCTTGCCGTTACAACGCCTGGATTTAGCCGCCATGTTGCGCGATCTGGCGGCGTTGATCCGTGCCCACCAATTGACCTTGCCCCCCGATTTGGCGGTGCTCTTCAAGACGCTGATTACGTTGGACGGTTTTGGCCGCATGTTAGACCCCGACTTCGATATCGTCGGCACGCTCACGCCGTTTTTACAACGTTTGTTATGGCGGCGTTATCGTCCTGAAAATTTATTACGGCGTGGCGCGGCGGAGGTGTCCGGCACCTTGCAGGCGTTACAGAATGTGCCGGTGGAATTGCGCAGGATTTTGCGCAATTTGCGTCGCGGATCGTTGCAAATCAACCTGGATATGCGGCGTTTGGATCACTTCGGTCACCAAATAGATCGCGCCGCCAGCCGCGTGACCGTGGGCCTGGTGACGGCGGCGTTGATTATCGGGTCTTCTATCGTGGCGACCTTAGCGGAAGGCGAGGGTTGGCTGGGTATCCCGCCGCTGGGAATATTGGGCTTTGGCGCGGCGGTCGCCGGTGGGGTATGGGTGTTGCTCTCGATCTGGCGCGGCCGCAAAGATTAATGCCGGTTTTATCGAATTTTTAGAATTTCCGTTAAAAATCCTTGTAATATATCGGCGTGATTGCGCGCCCGGTGGCGCGCCGCAGGTGCCGCGATATTTCAAACAGGTGTTACATGGGTTCTTTTTTTAGACAGTGTTGGGGTTTGTGCGTTTTAGAAGTCCCGCCCCAGGATCTGCCCTTTTCGCGCCTCTTACAAGCGTTGACCATATGCGCCTATTTTGGCGTGGGGCTGATCGTGAATACGATTTTTCAGTCCTGGGGTGTCGCGGCGGTGGTGTCGGCCTTGGACACGGGGTTGTTGATAGGCATAACCTACGCCGCGTTGTGGGTGCGCGAATTTTTACCGCGCGCCACCCAGGCGACCACGGCCTTGGCGGCCAGCGGGGCGCTGCTGGGGCTGGTCGCCTTACCGATATTTATTACGTTTAGGGATGCCACAGGGATCTTGCAAGGCGTAGATGGGCTGTTATTTCTGGGTATGTTGACGTGGCAAATCATCGTCGTGGCACATATTCTGCGTCATGCGCTGTCAGTAGCGTTTATTGCGGCCTTAGGCGTGTCTTTGGTATATGCCATCGTGGTGTATAAAATTACCAATATCTTGATTCCAACTCCGGCAGGTTAGTATGCATATCCATATTCTCGGTATTTGCGGCACGTTTATGGGCGGGCTGGCCTTGGTGGCGCGGCAACTGGGTTATAAAGTGACCGGCGCGGATTCCCAAGTCTATCCGCCGATGAGCACTCAATTGCGCGAACAAGGCATCCCGTTGATCGAAGGTTATGACGCCGCGCAATTGCAACCCGCCCCCGATCTGATCGTCGTCGGCAATGCGATGTCGCGCGGTAATCCGGCGATAGAATATATGTTGGACAAAGGCCTGCGCTACACCTCCGGGCCGCAATTTTTATCCGAACACGTATTGCGTGAACGTTGGGTGTTAGCGGTGGCGGGCACCCACGGCAAGACCACCACCAGCAGTATGGCGGCGTGGATTTTAGAATACGCCAAGCTTGCGCCGGGATTCGTCATCGGCGGTGTGCCGAATAATTTTTCAGTATCGGCGCGGCTCGGCGATAAACCTTTTTTTGTCATCGAGGCCGATGAATATGATACGGCGTTTTTCGACAAGCGTTCTAAATTCGTGCATTACCATCCACGCACCTTGATCGCCAACAATCTGGAATTCGATCACGCCGATATTTTTCCCGACGTGGCGGCGATACAGCGCCAGTTTCATCATTTGTTTCGCATCGTTCCGCAAACCGGTTTGATCGTGATGCCCAAGGCCGATGCGCATCTCGCCGAGGTGCAAAAAATGGGTTGTTGGACGCCGGTGGAATATATCGGCGACACAGAAAACGGGTGGTCCGCCGAACCGGTGCGCGACGACGGTTCGGCGTTTGCGGTGGCACTACGCGGTAAGCGCATAGGCACGGTCGAGTGGAGTTTGATGGGCATGTACAATATTCAAAACGCCCTGGCGGCTATCGCCGCGACGCGCCATGCCGGCGTAGATCCCACCTATGCGTTAGATGCGCTGAGCGAATTTCAAAATGTGAAACGCCGCCAAGAACTGCGTGGCGAAGTCAATGGCATACGCGTATACGATGATTTTGCGCACCATCCCACGGCGGTGCATGTCACGCTCGACGGGTTGCGTCGTAAGGTCGGCCGGGAACGCATCATCGCTGTGTTAGAGCCGCGTTCGAATACCATGAAACTCGGTGTGCATAAAGACGATTTAATGCATGCCTTGGCCGCCGCCGACGCCGTATATTTTTATCAAGCGCCCAAGCTGCAATGGAATTTGGATGAAGTCGCGCAGGCGGTTGGAAAACACGCGCAGGTGATGCATAAGGTGCAGGATATCGTCGATGATATCGCCAAAATCGCGCGGCGTGGCGACCATGTTTTGATCATGAGCAACGGCGGTTTTGAAGGCATACATGAACGCGTGTTAGAGGCCTTACGCGGGTGACGGATCGAGACTCCATCAGCTTGGCGATCACCGGCGCGTCGGGGGCGGCGTATGGGTTACGCTTGCTGGAATGTTTAATCCAAGCCAAACAACGCGTACAGTTGATGGTGTCTGCACCGGCGCATGTGGTGTTCGCGATGGAGATGGATTTGCAAATACCGTCGCGTCCGGCGGAGATGCAGACCTATTTCAGCAAGGCGTATGGGGCGGTGCCCGGTCAATTGCAGGTGTATGGTCGTGACGAGTGGACGGCACCCATTGCCAGCGGATCCAACGCGTCGCGCGCGATGGTGATCTGTCCTTGCTCGTCGGGCACCTTAGCGGCGATCGCGCACGGCTTGAGCCGCAGTTTAATCGAACGCGCGGCGGATGTGGTGCTAAAAGAACGTCGCCAACTGATCTTAGTGCCGCGCGAAACTCCGCTTTCTGCGATACATTTAGAAAATATGTTGGCGCTGACACGCATGGGCGCCTTGATATTGCCTGCCGCGCCGGGGTTTTATCATAAGCCGCACAGCGTCGCCCAATTGGTCGATTTTATCGTGGCGCGCGTGCTCCAACACTTGGATATCGGTCAAGAATTAGTGCCGCGCTGGGGCGAGGTCGTGGATGAGTGAGGTGAAATTACCCCTTTTTCCGCTGCATACCGTGCTGTTTCCCGATGGGCCGTTACCGTTGCGCGTATTTGAACCGCGTTATCTCGATATGATCAGCGACTGTCTGCGCAAAGGCGGCGATTTCGGGATTAGTTTAATACGCGAGGGCAGCGAGATCGGCAAGGCCGCCAGCACGCATGAGATAGGCACTATCGCGCATATTCACGATTGGCACATGCGGCACGACGGATTATTGGGCGTGACCGTGCGCGGCGGCGAACGTTTTCGCATCGTGCGGGAACATGTGCAGACCAATCAGTTGGTGGTGGCCGACGTGGAATTATTCGCGCCGGAAACCGTGATGGATGTGCCGCAAGAATATCTCGCCTTAGGCGATTTAACGCGGCGTTTGATCAGTCAGATCAGTTTTCGTTATATGGATTTTCCCAAGCGCTTCGGCGATGCCTCATGGTTAGGTTTTCGTTTGGCGGAATTATTGCCGATCAAGCTTTCACAGAAACAATATTTTTTGCAACTCACAGACCCCGTGCTACGCTTGGAACGTTTGGGCGCGGTCTTGGAACAATTGGAATTACAGGTTTAGACGTTGTTTGCCTAATCCACACTACGCATCGCCACCAACGGCACGTACACCGCAAAAAATTTCAAGATTACGATCACCGTCAACATCACGATTAAATAAAGCATGCCGGAGAACGTGTCCTGCGTTTGGTAATTCACAAAAGATACGTATCCAAACAACAAGATATCCCACACCAATAAAAAATACAGCGCCCCCAACACCAGGGGTTGAGCGCAAGACGGCTTGCCACACTGCGGGCAGCGCACTACGCCCCATAGAGAGGCGACGAGCTTGGCCTTAAGGCCTAGAGTTTGGGCTTGGCAATGCGGGCAGCTAAACGACGACATGGATTCCTCCGAGTTGCGCTATTTTACCCCGTTTCGGGGTCGTAGCACAGCCAAAATTCGCCCCCAAATCAGCCGCTTAAAAATCGCAAAAGTTCTCCCTACTAGACGCCGATAACCACGCTAGGCAATGGCGTAACTGAGCGTAGTCCCGTTGTCTGCCGACCGAGTATTCAATAGTGAATGGCTAACAAAGGACTCCATATATATGCGTAGATTGCGGACATTAGCACTGATGGGCCTGGTGACCACACCAGCGCTGGCGACCCCGGTATTTCATCCCTCCGGCGCGAGTTTGACCTATGGCGACGGCGCGAGCATTACCCAAAATATTTTTTCTAACGTGCAGAACCCGGCCTCCGGTGCCAGCATTTTTGCGGTTGATAATGCGCGCGGCGAGTTTCGTATGGGGGTGTTGAGCTCTGTCGGTTTAGATATAGAACTTGGCGATGTAAACGGTTTGAAGACTTCGATGGATAAGATATCTACCGATTTAAATTCCGCGCAAGGCAGCGCTAGTCTCGCCACCTTACAAACCGCGATCAATGGCGCAAACAGCTTTTTAAAACAAGCAGGCGCGTTGCCTTATATCGTGCAATTCGGTCTTGGCGGCCACCTGCCGGTGTTCCCGTTAGTGATTGCCAGAAAAAATTGGGGTGGCAGTTTTGTGTTAGACGCCAATTTCGCAGTGCAGTCCAAGGTCAGTTTGCTGGACAGGCCTTTTGATATCGTCACCACCATAGATCCGGTCACCGGCAATCCAAGCTACGCGCCGAAAAATAATAGCGGCATTTATTTAAAAGCGGCCAATGTTAATGAGATATCGTTAGGGCATAGCCGTCCGGTGATGGAACTGCCGGTGGTCGGCAATTTATATGCGGGTGGGCGCTTGAATTATTACATGGCAGGCATGCGCAAGACGGTGGTCAGCGCGACACAGGCCAACAACTTCAGCACCTTGATGCAGGATGAAGCCAACAAGGGCATGGAGTTCCAGCAAGGTTTCGGTTTGGATATCGGCGCCTTAGTAGTCAACGAGCGTTACCAATTCGGCGCGACGTTTAACAATGTCAACAGTCCCAGTTTCAAATACGCGCCTATCGGGCAAAATTGCGCGGCCTTGGTGCCCGGCCCGGCGCAAGACAATTGCTATAGTGCGGCATCTTATGCCGACAAGATTGATTTGAATGAAAAACATGTGATGAACGCACAAATGCGCGTCGATGGCGCGGTGTATTCGAGCAATAAAAATTGGGTGTTTGCGGCGGGTGCGGATGTTAATCCAGTGAATGACTTTTTGGGCAATCCGGCGCAGCGCGCCGGCATCAGCGCCGGTTACGCCTCACGCAGTTGGATCATCCCCGGGATACGTTTAGGCCTGCACACCAATATGGTCGGCACGCGTTTGAGCTATGCGGCCCTGGGCTTGTCGTTCTTCAAGTTGCTGCATATCGACGCCGCAGTGGGTTTGGACCAAATCAAAGTCGATGCGACGCAAAGCATACCGCGCAAATTGGCGCTGAATATCGGTTTAGATTTCAATTTTTAATGCCATCCAGCACAGAGGAAAATACACATGGTTAAGTTAAATTCGATAATGGTTGCGATGGCGGGAAGCTTGGTGTTGGCCGGTTGCGCCACCAATCAAGATGCGGGCAGCGGTGTCGCTAAATCGATCAAAGGCCTGGCGGTGGATGGCTATCTGGCCGCCGCGCAGGTCTATGTGGATACCAATAATAACAACAAACTCGATGATTGGGAACCGCATGCCTTGACGGATAAAGATGGTTATTTCTCGTTTAATCCGTTGACGGGAAAAAATTATTGCGTGGAAGGCGCGCCGTTGACCGATGCCATGTCTTGCTTGCAAACCACCTCGACCGAAAGCAGCGCGCGTCTGCGCTTCGTGGGTGGTTATGATCTGACGACATCGACTAAATTCGTCGGCACCTTGGCGGCGGTGGTGGCGGTGGACGCGACCAGCGTGACCAATCCGGTCACGACCTTGTTGAGTTATATGACGGATGCGCAAAAGGCGGCGTTTATCGTCAATGAAAGTGCAGCGGCGACAACAGCGAAGAGCGCGACGGTTACGTTGACTGCCGCCGATTTGGCGATGGACTACACCGCATTGGGTGGCGGCAATGCGACGGATGCGCAGGCCTGGGTGGCGAAGCTTTCGATGGAAATCCACAAAGTGGTGGACGTGCTCGAAGCGGGGTTGGTCAGTCATGGCCTAACCGATGCGCGTAGCGCGGTCTACAAGGCCTTGGCCGGCACAACGTATACGACGGCGGGCTTTGGTGCGTATCTGGTAAACGGCGGCGCAACCACGAATTTGCAAACCATTGTTACTAATTCCGTGGGCATTTCGACCTTAAGTTCGCCGCTGACAAACGCGCCGACAACTGCGGAAATTGCCATGCGTGCATTTGAAGTCGCGCAGTTATCGGAGTCATTATTCGCGACGATACCAACAATGAATAGTGTCGGCCTCAAGGGCCGTATGCGCGCGATCGAGGTATTGACGGCAGGCCTGCGCGAATTAGGCGCCACCGCGATGGGCGCTCCGCCGCACGCCGCGCGCGCTGCGGCGGCGGCGAATGGCGATGCAGCGACCTATCTCTCAAATCTAGGTGACGATACCAAATTCGTCTTCACGTTGGTGAAAAATAAATTTTTCCCCAACGTGAGCTACACAGTCGCGGCTGACGTGTCGTTCACACCCCAAAACATAGTCACTTTGGCGGGTGGCGGTACCACCTTGGACGGCGCAAAATTAGCGGTGGGCAGCAGCACAGATGGCGCTAGTCTGAGTTTTGGTGCGGACAATACCTTGTCGTTGAACATCAGTACGGCTAGCGGTAGCTCGGTATTAGGCGGCTCGAATACCATCGCCGGCACCTATCAAACGCTGCCAGACGGGTCTTTGGTGCTGAATCTGGAGCCCGTACCGGGTGTAATTGTTCCGGCAATGGTGCAGGTAACCACTGCTGTTCCCCCCGCTACGGGATACGTCTATAACATCGATTTCAATAACACAACAACGTCTTATAGTATACCTACTGGGACAGGTTTTTGTCCCCCAGGTAGCACCAGCACAACGGCAGGCGCGTGTTAATCTGCAATCCAACCTAACCCTAGGGCGCCTGTGGGTGCCCTTTGTTTTTTCTAGAACCGCATCCCCATGTTCATCGCCATGCCACGCGCATCATCTGTGCAACTTTTATATGCCACATCAACAAGCACGTAGGCCCAATGGCTGCCCAGCCCGAGATGGCCGCAGGTCACCGGGCTACCGCGCAGGGATGTAGAGAGACCCGCGCGCAATAACAAGGCCTCGTCAACGATACGATATTCAATCCCGCTGGCCAATGTTTGTTGCGGCGCGACGGGGCCATAGCCAGGGCGCGCCAGTAAATCCAGCGCCGCCGTCCACAGCGCGCGACCGCCACGCCAACTGACGCCGAGATTGGCTTGCGGGCGCAGTTGATAAGTGTCGGTACCGCCCTTAAACGGGACATCTTTGGCGAGCAAATCGGACAGATGGAGGCCCCATTTCCATGCATAATCAAACTCATGTATCAGGCCAAGGTCGAAATTGAAGAGCGCCGCGTGATAGGGGGTGTGTATCGTTTGGGTAGAGTAGGCGGTGTATATTGTTTGGGTGTAGTCGGTTTTTAAGGACACCAATTGAGGGCGCAAACCCACCGCTAGCCGATGTGTGCCGCCCGGTGTTTGTCGCCAAATTCTGGCCACCGTAACGCCGGTATCGGTGCGTGCGACGCGGAAAGTCTGGCCTGCGGCCAGGCGTTCGTTGTAGAAAAAGTCTTCCCGAAAGCCCTGGTAGACGTGGGCTGCTAGCGCATAAGGCATGCGGGGCAGGGCGACTTGTCTACCCGCCGCTACATCGAACATATTACCAGTGTTGTACTCAGACGTCAGGATTGCCACGATATCCGCGTTGCCGCCTATCATCGCCAAACCCGCAGGATTGGCTTGGTGGTAGAGGTAACCGGTGTTGGCCGTGGTCGCGCCGCCCAGACCCTCAGCGGCCGCATCGACACTCGTCGCCTGTGCCAGGTGAGTGGTCACTAAGCCCAGGATCAACAATATGAGGTGCCGCATCGCCGTCCAATAAAGAGTGAGTGGAATGGGCTAACTATCATACTGTAACGATGCTGCGCAAGTATTTTTATCAACCGACGGATAGTTTTACATTACGGATGCAATGGAAGTGTCGATTTATCGTCGCCGCTTGATTAGAGATTACTTATGTTATTGATTTATAAAGATTTATTATTATGCTTACAAAATAATCAAACTAACGGAAAGGGACGTGTGGCGGCAGTTTTTTTTGTTTAATCCCAAGTCATCCACAAAGTTATCCACAGGTGTTGTGGACAAAATGTTAGCGATAAGGTAATCGCGTCATCAGGTATCAGTACATACATGGCATCCAACAAACGGGTTTTGCCGACGCCCGTGGCCAACGCAAAACACAGCGCAGGGAATGCCCGCTCGAAACTCCGCACAGTGGGGTATCGCTGCCGGTCCAGGTGAGTTCGAGTTTTTGCGGTTTCGTCATTCTTGATCGTCCTGTTCACCAAACCGCGCCAGTAAGCCGTTTCTTTCCCGGCTGGCCGCATAGAGGGTCAACTTGAGTTCCATGTGGTCGATCTGTTGGCGCGTGGACAGACGCTCGCTCGCTTCGAGGATGGTTGGCACACCCTCGCCGCGCAAGCTATGAACTGAAACCGGTGGTTGAATAGCATTCGGCCTTCATATCAATTCTGTATTCTACAAATTGGGTTACAGTCATCAAGATTCCGCCTATTGTAACGAGGTAATTGCTCCCCTTATAGCGAAGGAATCCGTGGGAATGCGGACCCCCGTACGTAGGCGCAATTGAATGTGATAGCGTCCATATTGATATCCGTCCTCATTATACTACAGCAATCACCCGCCCAAACGACCCTCCTAAGTAGGAGCTATGGATGAATTCTTTAAGGTTTTAAAACTTAAACAACACCCAGCGCGGAATCAATAGGTCGGGCGTCAATTCCGACTGGCGCGTTTCAAACACGCCGTCGCCATCCGAATCGACCAAATAATAAGGCAGGCCTTTGGTGGGGGTAATCTTGATCATGTAGAACAAGCCATTGATACGATATTCTTCCACGATATCTTGCTTGCCGGGGCTGATCAAGACTTCGGGATGGGGTAAGACCTGGCTACTGCTGCGCTTGCCCGCCGCCCAACTCGCGCTTGCCGTGGCCACCAATACGACAACTAACGCACAGCGCATCCACATAAACTACTCCTCGATAAACCCAGCGACAGCCCTATTATAAATCAAGCATGACCTCGCGTTCCGCTTCTGTAGGCTCAAAATCTTGACTTTCGTAGTGATGGAAAATGGTGTCCACGACTTCTTGAGGCGTATTGACGATTTTCATCAAGTCCAGGTCTTTGGCGTCTATCATGCCTTGCGCGATCAAGGTCTCGCGAAACCAGTGTAATAAACCGTCCCAATAGGGGGCATGCACCAGCACGATGGGGATGCGGCGCGTCTTGCGCGTTTGCACCAAGGTCAGGATCTCGGCCAGTTCGTCGAGCGTGCCAAAGCCGCCGGGACACACCACATAGGCCGAGGCGTATTTAACAAACATTACCTTGCGTGAGAAAAAATGCCGAAAACTCAAGGAGATATCCTGATACCCATTGCCCGACTGCTCATTCGGCAATTGAATGTTAAGGCCTATGCTAGGGCTTTTGCCCGCAAATGCGCCTTCGTTGGCGGCCTCCATGATACCGGGGCCGCCGCCGCTGACCACGCTGAATCCCGAGTCAGACAGGGCGCGCGCAATCTCCTTGGTGAGTTTATAATAGGGATGGTGTTTGGGTGTACGTGCCGACCCGAATATACTCACCGAGGGTTTGATTTGGGCCAAGCGCTCGAAACCCTCGACAAATTCGGCGATGATTTGAAAAATTTTCCACGACTCGCGCGTCAGTACGGTATCGTTGATGGGCCGTAAGCTGGGGTGCGAAAATTTTGCTGGATTCTTCATCGGATTCCTTTCAGTGCTCGTCGCAACTAGGTTGGTAACATGACAACAAAAATTAGACCCGTTTTGCTAGTAGACGGTTCGTCATATTTGTACCGCGCGTTTCATGCCTTGCCGGCGCTGACGAATTCGCGCGGCGAACCGACGGGCGCGGTATACGGTGTGATCAATATGTTGCGCAAATTATTGGCGCAGTATCAACCGCAATTCGCGGCCGTGGTGTTCGATGCCAAGGGCAAGACCTTCCGTGATGATTTGTATGCCGAATATAAAGCGCATCGCCCGCCCATGCCTGAAGAGCTCAAAGCACAGATCGCGCCATTGCATGCCATCGTCCAGGCCATGGGCCTGCCTTTATTATGCATAGAAGGCGTAGAGGCCGATGATGTGATCGGCACCTTGGCGCGGCGCGCGGTAGAACATGGATTGGATGTCGTGATTTCGACCGGCGATAAAGATATCGCGCAATTAGTGGATGAACATATCACGCTAATAAATACAATGAACGACAGTGTATTGGATCGCGCTGGCGTAATAGAAAAATTCGGCGTCGCGCCGGAACGCATGGTCGATTATTTGGCCTTGGTGGGCGACACTTCCGACAATGTGCCGGGGGTGCCCAAGGTCGGCCCGAAAACCGCAGTCAAATGGCTGGCAAGCTACGGCGATCTGGATAATATTATCGCGCGCGCGGCGGAATTCGACGGAAAAATAGGTGAAAATTTGCGCGCCCATTTGGCGATGTTGCCGTTAACGCGTCAGTTGGTGACGATCAAATGCGATGTGGATCTGAATTTTCAACCCGAAGATTTGCGTATCCGCGCCGCCGATCCAGCCGCCTTGCGTGAATTATTTCAACATCAGGAATTCAGAACTTGGCTGAAAGAGACGCTAGACCAAAAATCCGCAGACGAAAAATCAGTGTCGGCAGTGGATGCTGTTACGTCGGCCGATACAGCGACAGCGCATTATGAATGTGTGTTGACTAACGCCGATCTCGCCATTTGGTTGCAACGCTTGCGCGCCGCGCCGCTATTTGCCTTCGACACTGAAACAACGAGTCTGGATTATATGCAGGCGCACATCGTCGGCGTGTCGTTTGCGGTGGAGGCGCACCACGCGGCCTATGTGCCATTGGCGCATCGCAACACCTCCGGGCAGTTGCCGCGCGAGGCGGTTTTAGCGCAATTAAAGCCAATTTTAGAAGATCCCGCGCGTTTGAAGGTAGGTCAAAATTTAAAGTACGACATGAGCGTATTGGTCAATCACGGCATACATTTGCGCGGTATCGCCCATGATACCATGTTGCAGTCCTACGTGCTCGACAGCACCGCCACCCGCCACGACATGGATTCCTTGGCGCTGAAATATTTGGGCTATAAAACAGTCACTTATGAAGAAGTCGCGGGCAAGGGCGCGAAGCAAATCGGTTTCGATGATGTCGATATCGAGACCGCGACGCGCTATGCCGCCGAAGACGCCGATGTGACGCTGCGCCTGCATCAAGCCTTGTGGCCGAGTTTGGAAAAATTGGCGACATTGCGCGCCTTGTACAGCGATATCGAAATGCCGCTGGTGCCGGTGTTGTCGCGCATGGAGCGCTTGGGGGTGTTGATAGATGCGGACTTGTTGTATATCCAATCCGGTGAATTGGCGCGTAAAATTATTGAAATAGAACAGCGCGCGCACAATCTTGCCGGTCACAGTTTTAATCTCAGTTCGCCCAAACAAATCCAAGAAATATTTTTTGTAAAATTGGGCTTGCCGGTGCTGGAAAAAACGCCTACCGGCCAGCCGTCTACGGCGGAATCGGTGCTGCAAGAGTTGGCTGAAAATTACGAATTACCGCGCGTTATTTTAGAGCATCGCGGCCTGAGTAAATTGCTTTCGACATATGTCGATAAACTGCCGTTATTGATTGATAAAAACAGCGGTCGCGTGCATACCTCGTATCACCAGGCCGTGGCGGCGACGGGGCGGTTGTCGTCGTCCGACCCGAATCTGCAAAACATACCTATTCGCACGCCCGAGGGGCGACGCATACGTCAAGCGTTTATTGCGCCGCCGGGATATCGCATAATGTCCGCCGACTACTCACAAATCGAATTGCGCATCATGGCGCATTTGTCCGGCGACGCCGGCCTGTGTCGCGCCTTTGCGAGCGGGCAAGATGTGCATAAACGCACCGCCGCCGAGGTGTTTGGGGTGCCGCTCGATGGGGTCGGCGATGAACAACGGCGGCATGCCAAGGCGATCAATTTCGGCTTGATTTACGGCATGTCGGCCTTCGGCCTGGCGCGTCAATTGGGCGTGACGCGCGAGGCCGCGCAAGATTATATGAATTTATATTTTGCGCGTTATCCCGGCGTCAAAGACTACATGGAAGGCACGCGTGCGACGGCGCGTAAACAAGGTTATGTGGAGACACTCTTCGGCAGACGCTTGTATTTGCCCGATATCAAGGCCAGCAATGCGCAACGCCGCCAATACGCCGAGCGCACGGCCATTAACGCGCCCATGCAAGGCACGGCGGCGGATATCATCAAACGCGCGATGTTGACCTGCGATTTGTGGTTGCAAGGCAGCCACGCGCCCGCGCGCATGATTATGCAGGTGCATGACGAATTGGTGTTCGAGGTGGCTGAGGATGCTGTAGCATCTGTCACACAGCAAGTGCGCGACCTAATGGTTGCGGCTGCTGAACTACGGGTGCCGTTGGTCGTAGATGTGGGTGTAGGCGATAATTGGGACGAGGCGCATTGATGGTGCTGCTGTAACCGCCTATGGCCCGCTATATGCACTACCGCCGGTGCTATGGCCGATGACATTGAACAAGCGCTGATATATCGAGTCGCAAACGCGACGGTATATGATTATCCCTACCCGCATGTCTACATCCAAGATATTTTCCCTGTAGAGTACTACAAACAATTGCTTGTCCATTTGCCTGGCGATGAACAATATGCGCGTATCACCGACACCGGGCGGGTGAAGGGCGAACGCTATGATGCGCGTTTGGTGATCGACCTTGCGGCATCGAAATTGGAACAACTATCGGTCCCGCAACGGGAATTTTGGCAAACCTGCGCGCGTTATTTATTGAACGGACCTTTTCTAGCGGGCGTGATGAGTCGTTTTAAACGTCCGATAGAAGACCGCTTTCGCTCACCAGCGGGCGCTAGAATTTCGCTGGAGTCTCAGTTGTTGTTGACCCGCGATAAGACGAGTTATAACATCGGGCCGCATACCGATGCGCCAAGCAAGTTGCTGACATTATTATTTTATTTGCCGCACGACCACAGTCAAATTCATTTGGGCACGTCGATATATGTAGCGAAAAATCCTGATTTTCGCTGTGCGGGAGGGCCGCACCATCCATTTTCAGAATTCAAAAAAGTGACAACCGCGCGTTTCGCCCCTAATACCGTATTTGGATTTTTACGCACCGATCAGTCGTTTCACGGTGTGGAGACGATCACGGATGCCGGCGTTTCGCGCAATCTGCTCATTTTTAATGTCAAGATCAAGTAGGTTTGGTGGTTTGCGCAATACATGCGCCAATGGCCGCGTAGGCGAGATTGAGTTGCGCGATGCCGTTTTGCGGGGCGCGCTGTAAGGCTTGTCGATAACTGCTTATCGCCGATGAAAATTCACCGCGTTGAAATTGTACATGGCCTAGGCCTAGCCATGAGGCTACCAAGTGCGGCGCGTCGCGCGTTAGCGCCGCATAATGACCGAGCGCCGCGTCATATTTCCCTATTTTAAATAAAACCTGCGCGAATTTCTCGCGCGTTTCAGGATTGCCGGGTTCCAGATTATGCGCCGATTGTAAGTGAATTAATGCGTTTTCCAGATCGCCGCATTGATCGTAGGCGACGCCTATATTGATTTCTAACGCGGCATTTTGCGGCGCAAATTTTAGCGCCGCGTTAAGTGTCTCGATGGCCTGCGCATGTCTTCCGCCCCGCAGGTAGCAGGCGCCCAGAATATTCAATACCGCCACATCGGAGGGATATCGGCGATAGGCCTCTGCGGCGTGTTTAATGGCATCCTCGATGCGGCCCGAATTCAATGCCGTCAACGCGAGTTCTAACGCCTGTGGTGTATCCACGGTTATTCCCTTTTACATGTTGGCCATAGATATGCAAGCACTATGCAGAGTGTAGACAACCCACAGCCCATTATGCCCGAACTAGACACCCTCCACGCGCGCATTGCCGGCAATTTAGGTCGCTTAGGCGAGCAACCCTTTTTGACCCTGGTGCATGAGGGCCGGGAAGACCGGCACCTGACTTACCGTGAGTTATGGTGTGCGCAGCAGGGCTGGGTGGCACGCTACCAGGCCGCTAAAATACCCCCGCGCAGCACTATAATTTTAGTATTGCCACATAGCGAGGCGCTCTACGCGGCCTTAGGTGGGGCGCTGTTGGGAGCCTATATCCCCGCAGTATTTAACATTCCATCACCTAAATTGACGGAAGATATTTATTTAAAAAATATCTCTACCTTGATTGCGCAAAGTAATGCCACGTTGATCGTGACCTACACCGGCTTTGCAGAGAAATTACGTAACCATCTATATGCACATAACATACAAATACCGGTCATAAACAATGTGCCGGTTCCAGGGGAGCCGACGGGCGCGGATTTACAGCGTGTAACGCCGGATGATATCGCATTTTTACAATATTCTTCCGGTACCACGGGTCTGAAAAAAGGGGTGGCGGTGAGTCATCGCGCGTTATTGTGGCAGGTCGATGGTTATGCGCGCGCCGTGGATTTGCAGCGCGACGATGTCATTGCGAGTTGGCTGCCGCTTTATCATGATATGGGTTTGGTCGCGTGTTGGTTTTTATCATGGTTGACAGGCGTGCGGTTGATCGCGATGTCGCCATTCGAGTGGGTGCGACGACCGGTGTTGTTACTGGAAAAAATCAGTGCCTATCGGGCAACCCTATGTTGGCAACCGAATTTCGCCTATAACCATCTCGCCGCGTATATTGACCGCAATGGTTGCGCAGGCTGGGATTTAAGTCCGATGCGCATGTTTATCAATTGCTCGGAACCGGTAAGCGCGGCAAGTCATGTCAAATTTTTACACGCGTTGGCTCCCACAGGAGTCTCTGCATCCAAGCTGGCCACTTGTTACGCCATGGCGGAAAATACCTTTGCGATTACCGCAAGCCGGCCGGGGGTCCAGGTGACGGTGGAGCGCGTAGACGCGCACGAATTTACTACAGAACAACGCGCAAAACCGATATCGGAAGTATCGTCTTACAAGGAATTTGTCAGTTCCGGATCGCCCTTGCCGGGGGTTGAAATTATGATTATTGATGCAGCGGGAGGTGATCTGGGCGAACGTAGGGTCGGAGAACTGGTGGTGTATTCGCCTAGCCTATTCCAGGCATATTTTAATAACGCGGAAGAAACAGCGAGAGCTATTCATGGGAAATTTTTCCATACCGGCGATTTGGCCTATCGCGCGAATGGCGAATATTTTATCGTAGGCAGGAAAAAAGATGTCATCATCGTCGCCGGAAAAAATATTCATCCACACGACATAGAGCACGAAATAAATAATATCAGCGGTGTCATCCCCGGTCGTGGAGTGGCGTTCGGGATTGTGGATGAGATCAGCGGCACGGAAAAAATTGTTATTATAGTCGAGACCCACGCGACCGCCGTGGATGAATGTGCGGTCTTGCAGCGCTCAGTATATAACTGTGTACATGCGCATACTGAGGTCGTCCCTGCCGATGTGCAAGTAGTCGCTCATCAATGGTTGATAAAATCCAGTTCCGGGAAAATATCGCGGGCGTTGACACGCGAAAAATATGTATCTTTGCGGGAAAATATCGTTGAATCGGACGCACCTCCGATTCTGCAAAGCGCGTGCATACGCGACATCGGAACGCGTGTGCGAGAGACCCTAAAAAAAACCCTGTCGGGTCCGGCATTTTCGATGGTGCAACACGACGATAGTCCGTTGTTGACCGGCGGTCTATTGGATTCGTTGTCATTTGCAGGGCTATTGGCGGCATTAGAGCGGGAATTTAAATTGCATTTTCCAACTGATATTACCCGCGATATAGATCAATTCGACAGTATTTTTAAATTGACTGCGTTGATAACGAAAATATCGGCTATGCCTCTTTCAAACGACGCGCCACCCACGGATTGGTACGCCCACGTCGCGCAGCAATTTATCGCCGGCGAAGACCGGCGTAAATATCAAATTGCGCCGCAACTCGCGGATGCCGATCGTTTGCCCGCGCAGCCGGATCCGGTTCTGGGAATGATTAGCGCAGCAAATTATCGTTCAAAGACGTTAAATACCGATGCGCGCGGTTTTCGTTGCACCATACGCAACGCGCAAGCGCTGACCTTGGAAGAATTCGGTCGGTGCGCGACGCGTCGTGGTGTAGTGTTGGGAAATAGTGTCGCCTATGGCATAGGCGTCAGTGGAGATCAATATACGCTGGCGAGTCAGCTCAACGCGCACACACCGGATATCTGTTGGTACAACTTGGCGATACGACGCTCGACGTTGGCGCAAGAAGTAGAAGCGCTGCGTCGTAATAGCCAACGGCCTATGGACTATGTGATTTGGTTTTCGGGGGTCAATAACCTGAATTTTTTTTTGGCCGGCTTGGCGAGTCACCTGCTTACACGCACGACTGGGAAAATATCCTTAGATGAGGCGGATTGGGCCAGTAAATATGTGCGTTTTAAACAAGGGGTGCAGGCTGAATTGACTTCGTTGGCACGTATACTGCCGGGAAATGGTGTGAGCGTTATGTTTTGCTTACAGCCGTTGTGGACATGGGCGCGAAAGCCGCTGACTTGGCAAGAATCGGCGCTTTTTTCTATTTTTGATGCCAGTGTGGATAAGCCATTGCGGCGGCCGTTAGGTGCGTTAATCGGGCCTCTATATCAGGACTATGCGCAATGTGTCGCCGCAGCTTGCCGCCAGGCGGGTTATCGCTTATTGGACTTTAATCGCCATCCCGAATTTAATATAAGAGGGATGTGGACCTATATTGATAGGCTGCATCTCACCGATTTTGCGCATGCCCAAGTGGCCGCCATCCTGGAAAAACATTACATAAAAAATCGTTTATAAAATTCATCTATCACCGCTATCCGATTAGGATTATGCTTAAATTTAATTCAGAGATAAACGCATGTTGATCAAGAGAAAACTGCAACTGACCGGTCTTTCCGTTGTCGTGATAATTGTAATAGGCATCGCGGTGCAATATACCACGCTTAACTCCGTCGTCGAATTAAGCGAGGAAGCTGAGTTGTTATCGGAAATCGAAATTAACATGGATAAATTGATACGCCATGAAAGGGATTTTTTGGCGCACAAAGACCCTGCCAATATTGCAAGTTTTAATAAGACGCTGGCGGCGATGTTGGCGAATCTCGGTATCTTAAAGGAAAAATATTTCGATTCTACAGCGGAAATGCGCCATATTATAGGCGCAGAGGGGGCGCTCAATGAGTATAAGAAAATATTCGAGGAAGTCGTCGCGCTCCAAAAACGCATAGGTTTAGGGCCTGGGGATGGGCTCTACGGCCAGCTCCGCGCCGCCGAGCATAAGGCCGAGGTGTTGATCGTCGCACAAAAAAGCGACGTCATGTTGAGTCGTATGCTGATGTTACAGAGGCATGAAGAAGAGTATATGCGGCGCAGGGACGAGGCCTATGTTAAACAGTATGAGACCGAATTTAAAGAATTTATGCAGGTTTTGGCGACACGTTCATGGCCAACCGAAACACGTAAACAAGTCGCGGACTTGACGGCTGAATATCGTCAACATTTCATGGATTTGATTGCAAGCGAGCGAATCAAAGGGGCCAAGCTGGAAGAAGGTAAGACCGGCCAGTCACGGTCCGCCATTCAAGACATAGAAAGCGTGTTGGATGAAATGAATAAAGCGTTACAGATGAGAACGGACAAGCGCGTAAAGATTGCCGAAATATCACAAATCGCGATGGCTGTGGCGATGCTGGTATTCGTAATGTCCGCGCTATTTATCGTTTATAAACGACTTGTGGGATCTTTGGATCGCTTGTTGAATGGCATGGCGAACGCGGCGAAAAACAAAGATCTATCTATACGTATTGATATATTAGGGGTAGATGAATTTGCGCAGACGGCCCACGCATTTAATCAGATGTCCTCTGAATATGACGCTATTATGCGGCGTCTGTCGCAATCCTCGCTGGGCTTGAGCACCACTGCGAGCGAGTTGAATGCGATTACGGAACGCACCAATCAAGGCGTCAATCGGCAATATCAAGAAAGCGATCAAGTGGCGACCGCCATGAACGAAATGGCGGCGACCGTGCAAGAGGTCGCGCGCAATGCCGCAGAGGCTGCGAAGGCATCGGGTAGCGCGTCGGAATATGCGATGCAAGGTAAAGATGTCGTGACGCGGGCGGGCAACGGTTTGCGCGCGCTGGCCGACGAGGTGACGAATACCGCCAAGGCGATTTCACAATTGGAAAAGGAAAGCGATAACATCGGCACCGTCTTGAGTGTCATACAAAGCATCGCCGAACAAACTAACCTATTGGCCTTAAACGCCGCGATTGAGGCCGCGCGCGCCGGCGAGTCCGGGCGCGGCTTCGCGGTCGTCGCCGATGAAGTGCGTACGCTTGCGCAGCGCAGCAAAGTGTCTACCGAGGAGATTAAGGCGATTATCGAGCGTTTGCAAACCGTTGCGCGTACTGCGGTACAAGCGATGGATGCAGGGCTAAAACAAAGTTCTATTGCGGTTGAGCAGGCGGACGCTGCGGGCGCGACCTTGGAACAAATCGCCAATGCGGTATTGCAAATTAACGATATGAATTCGCAAATCGCCACTGCGGCCGAGGAACAATATGCGGTGGCGGAAACCGTCAATGCGAGCGTGACGACCATCGCGAGTATATCCGATGAAACCGCGCAATTGGCGAAAAAAACCCTCGAAACCGGTAATCACCTTGCAACCCTGGCGATGGAGTTGCACCAGGCGATAGGCGTATTCAAGCTGGGTTCTCATTTGGATCTCTCTAAGGCCAAGAGTGCGCATCTGGCATGGAAGGCGAAATTGCGCTCGTTCTTGGATGGGCAGCAGACGCTGAGCCTGGAAGAAGCGGTGTCGCATAAGCATTGTGTGCTGGGTAAATGGTATTACAGCGACGGGTTGCAAAAATTCGGGCATATCCAGGCGATGCAAGAGGTCGAGCATCCCCATGCAGAGATGCACGGATTGATTAAAAATATCATTGAACTGAAACAAAAAGGCGATCACGCAGCGGCCGAAAAAATTTACGCGCAGGTGGCTCCATTATCTGAACGGATTGTGGCCTTGTTGTCGGATGTCGAACAGGCCGCCAATGCGGCTCCAAAGCTAGCGGCGAATTCCTGAGCAGGATACAAAAAAATTCAGGGGCGGGTTAGTGCCCACCCCTGGAGGGTGTAATCAATGGTGTTGATACCGAGGAATTGCCTGGCATATAAAAGTCGCGCAAGAGGTGTGATTACTATTGCGGCCTTAGGGTGTATGCCAATCCGTTGGCGAGCCCGGTCTACCTGCATGTAGAATACAAGAAAAAACCTCGGAAAATAGGCCATTAGTGGTAGAATAGCCGCCCCTGCCGACGCGTCGGCGTGCGGTATTGAGTTTCATATTGAGGATCTAGACAATGCAAATTGGCGTTACCCTGCAACAATATCTGCTCATAGAGCAAAAGAAAAATTCCAAGGTAGACAACGACTTAATCGGTTTGTTCGGCGATATCACGGTCGCTTGCAAGAACATTTCGAACGCGGTGCGCCATGGCGCTTTATATGGCGTATTGGGCAGCGCGGGCAGTGAAAACGTGCAAGGCGAGACCCAAAAGAAGCTGGATGTGATGTCCAACGACGTGTTTATCCATTCCACTGAGCGCAACGGCTATTTGGGCGCGATGGCGTCCGAGGAAATGGATGATATTTATCATATCCCCGATCAATTCCCGCGCGGCAAGTATTTGCTCACCTTTGACCCGTTGGATGGTTCGTCGAATATCGATGTCAACATTACGGTGGGATCGATTTTTTCCATTTTAAAAAATCCTAAGGGTACGGGTAAACCGGACACCCAAGATTTTTTACAACCCGGTACGCAACAAATCGCAGCGGGCTTTTGTTTGTACGGCCCATCCACCATGATGGTGATGACGGTCGGGAACGGCACGCAGGGCTTTACGTTAGATAGCGGTATAGGCGAATTCATTTGGACACATGAAGACATTGAAATTTCGCCCGACACCAAAGAGTTTTCAATTAACACCTCTAACCAGCGCTTTTGGGAAGATCCGGTCAAACGCTATATCCAAGAATGTAAAGACGGCAAAACCGGTCCGCGCGCCACAGATTTCAATATGCGCTGGGTCGCGTCGATGGTGGCCGAAGTTTATCGCATACTTAATCGCGGCGGCATTTTCTTGTATCCGCGCGACACCAAAGATCCTAGCAAAGCGGGCAAGCTGCGTTTGATGTATGAAGCGAACCCGATGTCGTTTATCGTCGAGCAAGCCGGCGGCGGCAGTACCACGGGATATGAACGTATCATGGAAATTAAACCCGAGGCCTTGCATCAACGCGTGGCGGTAATTTTGGGATCGAAAAACGAAGTGGATTTAGTGCGCCGGTATCACCAGTGATGTTTATATTTTATTGAAATACGAACCCGGCCGGGCGCCGGGTTTTTTTTTGTCCGAGATTTGATCTGATATCCCATGTTGGCGCTTGATAGGTGTCAATAGGGCACCGCTAATGCATAGGGAGTTGGTTGATTACATGAAACATTTTTGACATCAGTCCCGTGAGAGGGCTAGACTGAATCCATCGAGGGAGTTGTACATGCAGGGTAAAAGAACCAAGCAATTTAGTGTGTTATTCGCCAGCACCTTTGCCTTCACCGTATGTTTCGCAGTGTGGATGATGTTCGCGGTGATCGGTATCCCCATTAAAAAAATACTTAATCTGAACGAAACGGAATTTGGATTGTTGGCCGCCACGCCAGTATTGACCGGGTCGTTGATACGCTTGCCATTAGGCATGTGGACGGATAAATACGGTGGCCGCATTGTATTTTTCCTGCTGATGCTTGCGACGATAGCCCCCATTTATCTCATCTCTTACGCAACGGAGTTTTGGCAATTTCTGGTCGCCGGATTGTTTGTAGGTATGGCCGGAGGTTCGTTTTCAGTAGGGATCGCCTATTGTGCGCGTTGGTTCCCTATGGAAAAACAAGGCCTCGCGATGGGTGTATTCGGTGCCGGTAATTCCGGCGCGGCGGTCACAAAATTCGTTGCGCCCGCAATCTTGGTGGCCTGGGGTTGGCAAATGGTGCCGCAAATCTACGCCGTCGCAATGTTGGTGACGGCGTTGGTGTTTTGGATGTTTACCTTCAGCGATCCCGCCCATAAAGTTCCGGCAACCGTGACGATAAAAGATCAGTTGGCGGTGTTGAAAGATTGGCGGGTGTGGAAATATTGTCAGTATTATTCTATCGTGTTCGGCGGCTATGTCGCGCTATCGCTATGGATGGTGAAATATTATGTGACCGAATACGGATTCGATATCAAATCCGCCGCATTATTGGCCGCATGTTTTTCATTGCCGGGCGGCGTGTTGCGCGCCGTTGGCGGTTGGTTGGCGGATAAATGGGGTGCGCATACGGTAACGTGGTGGGTATTTTGGGTGTCATTATTATGCCTGTTTTTGCTTTCGTATCCACAAACCGATTTTACCGTGCATACTGTCAATGGCCCGCAGAGTTTTCACGTTGGATTGAATCCGGTGGTATTTACGCTATTATTATTCGTAGTTGGCGTAAGCTGGGCGTTCGGCAAGGCATCCGTATTTAAATATATATCCGATGAATATCCGCATAATATCGGCGTGGTATCGGGTATCGTGGGTTTGGTAGGCGGCTTGGGTGGATTTGTATTGCCGATATTATTCGGCGTGTTAGTGGATCTGACCGGCGTGCGTTCTTCAGCGTTTATGGTGTTATTTGCGGTCATTTGGGCCTCATTGATGTGGATGTATTTTACAGAGGTTAAGCCGCTTTACCCAGCGAAGAAAGTATTGTTGAAGCAAAAAACTTAGGAGATTGTAATGGCTGCGGATATCAAGGATTGGAACGTAGAAGACCCGCAATTTTGGGAAACCACCGGCAAGCGTATCGCCTATCGTAACTTAGCGATATCCGTTCCCGCGTTGTTATGCGGTTTTGCGGTGTGGATGATGTGGGGTATCATCACCGTACAAATGTATAATCTGGGTTTTCCGTTTAGCAAAGACGAATTGTTCACACTCACCGCGATTTCAGGTTTAGCGGGCGCGACGATGCGTATCCCGTCGTCATTTTTTATTCGCTTGGCGGGCGGCCGCAACACCATATTTTTAACCACTTTTATGTTGCTCGCGCCCGCGTTGGGCACTGGCATCGCACTCCAGCACCCGGAATGGCCGCTGTGGGTGTTTCAAATAATGGCCTTATGGTCCGGCGTCGGCGGCGGAAATTTTGCGAGTTCGATGTCCAACATCAGCACCTTTTTTCCTAAACGCCTGCAAGGTACGGCGCTCGGAATCAATGCCGGGCTGGGTAATTTCGGTGTTACCACGATGCAGATACTCATACCGCTGGTGATGACCGTAGGCATATTCGGCGCTATCGGCGGCGCGGGCATGGACTTGGTGAAGGATTCCGGGTGGATCTTCGGCAAAATACCGGCAGGCACACACACCTATATCCAAAATGCTGGATTTGCTTGGGTGATATCGTTAATCCCGCTGGCCGCGCTGTGTTGGTTCGGAATGAATAATTTGTTGTCGGCGGCGCCGGATATCGGGGGCGCGTTGACGGCGTATGCGAAAATAACTTGGTTATACACCTTATCTTTTGCACCCGCCATTATCGGTCTTTATCTATATTTACCGGCGCCGACCGGACTGGGTGTGTTGAACATGTGGATCGCCCTGCCGCTGATTATGACCGGTACGTTGATGCTGATGAAACTCGCCGCATTGGGGACGATGAAGGACGCCATTGCAAAACAATTCGCCATTTTTTCGAACAAACATACATGGGCGATGACGGCGCTATACGTAGTGACGTTCGGCTCGTTTATCGGCTTTTCAATGGCGCTGCCGTTGTCGATTACGGTCATCTTCGGCGATAAACACATCCTCGATCCGCTTACCAATACCTGGCAGCATCTAAAAAATCCCGCCGCGCCTTCGGCGTTGACCTACGCGTGGATAGGGCCTTTTCTGGGCGCACTGGTGCGTCCCGCCGGTGGATGGATATCGGATAAAGTCGGTGGCGCGAAGGTCACGCAAATCATCTCGGTGGTCATGGTCGCGGCGTCCGCCTATGCCGGCTATGTCTTATTTCAGGCCTACCGCTCTGCGACTCCAGAACAGTATTTCGTGGAGTTTTTAGCGGTGTTTATGGTGTTGTTTGCCGCGACGGGGATAGGCAACGGCTCTACATTCCGTTCCATAGGCGTGATCTTTAACCGCGAACAAGCGGGCCCGGTATTGGGCTGGACATCGGCGGTTGCGGCCTATGGTTCTTTTATCGCGCCGGAAGTGATTAAAGGACAGGTGAAGTCCGGCACGCCCGAAATGGCCATGTATGGTTTCGCGATATTTTACGCCTTATGTTTGATCGTTAATTGGTGGTTTTATTTGCGCAAAAATTCCGCAATAAAAAATCCATAATCGGTATTCCAATTTTTTCTATTATCGGCGGGATACCGTGAATATATACGTGTAAGACCGGTCATTCGCGTAGTGACGTATTCGCTATATCGCAGTCGCATTGAGGGAGTTTAACGATGAGTCATTTTTTGGACAGGCTGAAATTTTTTTCCCGCGTTAAAGATACATTTTCGAACGGTCACGGCATCGTCACGGATGAAGATAGAAAATGGGAAGATGCCTATCGTCATCGTTGGCAACACGACAAGGTGGTGCGCTCTACGCACGGCGTGAATTGCACCGGTGGGTGTTCATGGAAGATTTTTGTCAAAAACGGCTTGGTTTCCTTTGAAATGCAGCAAACGGATTATCCGCGCACGCGCCCTGACATGCCAAATCATGAACCCCGCGGTTGTCAGCGCGGGGCGAGTTTCTCGTGGTATTTGTACAGCCCTCATCGCGTCAAATATCCACTCATTCGCGGGCGATTATTGGAACTATACCGCGCTGAACGCAAGGCGGGAAAAGATCCGGTGGAGGCCTGGACGGCAATCCAAAATGACCCGGAAAAACGCAAAAAATACACCGCAGTACGTGGTTTGGGCGGGTTTGTGCGCACGGATTGGGATGAAGTGACGGAAATCATCGCCGCCGCAAATGTGCATACGATCAAAAATCACGGCCCGGACAGGATATTCGGATTTTCACCCATCCCCGCGATGTCGATGATCAGTTACGCGGCGGGGTCACGTTATCTTTCATTGATCGGCGGTGTCTGCGGCAGTTTTTATGATTGGTATTGCGATCTGCCGCCCGCCAGTCCGCAAACTTGGGGCGAACAGACCGACGTACCGGAGGCGGCGGATTGGTATAACTCGACTTACCTCATTGTGTGCGGCGCAAATCTACCGATGACGCGCACCCCCGATGCGCATTTTTATTCCGAGGTGCGTTATAAGGGCGCGAAAGTCGTGTCTATGGCGCCCGATTACGCCGAATATGTGAAATTCGCCGATTTGTGGATGCCGATACGCCAAGGTACGGATGCGGCGGCGTTTTTGGCCATGGGGCATGTCGCATTGAAGGAATTTTATATCGAAAAGCAGCACGCGTATTTTCAAGAATATGCGCGCACCTACACGGATTTTCCTATGCAGGTGATGTTGCGCAAACGCGATGGCGTATACACCATGGATCGCATGCTGCGCGCCGCCGATTTGCAAGGAAATTTAGGACAAAACAATAATCCGGAATGGAAAACGATAGTCTTTGATAAAAAATCCAATGCCTTTGTCGTGCCCAACGGGTCTATCGGCTTTCGTTGGGGTGAAGAAGGTAAGTGGAATACCTTGGAAAAGCAAGGTGCGGCCCAGCAGGCGATAGAGGCGGAATTGTCGTGTATTGAACACAAAGATGCCGTGGTGCAGGTCGCGTTTCCGCACTTCGCGGCCGGCGAGCCCAAGCTGTTGACGCGGAATGTGCCGGTGCGGAAATTGAAGCTCGCCAATGGCGAGGAGGTTATGCTCACGACAGTGTTCGACCTCACGTTGGCGCAGTATAGCCTGGATCGCGGGCTGGGCGGCGGCAATGTTGCGAAATCATACGACGATAACGTCGCCTATACACCCGCGTGGGCGGAAAAAATCACCGGCGTCAAACGCGCCGACCTCATGCGCACGGGGCGCGAATTCGCCGATAATGCGGCAAAGACGCGTGGCAAATCGATGGTGATTTTAGGCGCGGCGATCAATCATTGGTATCACAATGATATGAATTATCGGGCGATTATGAATTTGCTGCACATATGCGGTTGCGTGGGCCAATCCGGCGGTGGTTGGGCGCATTATGTGGGACAAGAAAAATTGCGGCCGCAGGCGGGCTGGGCGCCGGTCGCGTTCGCGTTGGATTGGCATCGTCCGCCACGCCATATGAATAGTACGACATTCTGGTATTTTCACACCGATCAATGGCGTTATGAAACGGTCAACGCCGATGAGTTGATGGTGCCGTACGCCGATTCAAAATATAAAGGTTACGCGCTGGCGGATTACAATGTCGTTTCCCAACGCTTAGGATGGTTGCCGTCGGCCCCGCATTTTAATCGCAATCCGCTGGATATTACCCGCGACGCCGAGCTGGCAGGGGCCGCAGACGAGGCGGGTTTGGCAAAACACATCGTAGAAAAATTGAAATCCGGCGAATTGGACTTTGCCTATGCCGACATCGACGATCCAAAAAATTGGGTGCGTAATTTATTCGTATGGCGCGGCAATTTGATAGGTAGTTCCGCCAAAGGTCACGAATATTTTCTAAAACATTTATTAGGTGCGCAAAACGGCGTGATGCAAGAAGGCGGTGCGGGACGGCATGTCAAAGAAATAAAATGGCATGAAAACGGCCCTATCGGCAAATTGGATTTGATGGTCGATATTAATTTTCGATTGAACTCCACCGGGGCCTATTCGGACATCGTGTTGCCCACGGCCACTTGGTATGAAAAAAATGACTTGAATACCACCGACATGCACCCCTTCATTCATCCGTTATCCGAGGCGGTCAAGCCGGCGTGGGAGTCTAAGAGCGATTGGCAAATATTCAGACGTATCGCTAAGGCGTTTTCGACGCTGGCGGCCAAGCATATTGGCGTGCGCAAAGATGTCATCGCGTTACCGTTGTTGCATGACACACCCTCGGAACTCGGACAGGCCCTAGGCGTAAAAGATTGGAAGCGCGGCGAGTGCGAACCGATTCCCGGCAAGACGCTGCCATTGATGAAAATGGTAGAACGCGATTACGGCGCGATATACAAAAAATTTAATGCCTTGGGGCCGTTAATGGTCAAGCTGGGCAATAATACCAAGGGCATAGATTGGGATACCGGGCACGAATATGAGGAACTCAAACACCTCAACCACGTCATCACCGAAGAAGGCATCACCAAGGGCATGCCGTCGTTGGGCGAGGACTTGGAGGCGTGCGAGACGGTGTTGCGTATGGCGCCTGAGACCAATGGCGAGGTTGCGCATAAATCGTGGACCAGTTTGTCAAAAAAAACCGGCATAGATCACTCGCATTTATATGCCGGGCGGCGCGAAGAAAAGATCACATTTTTAGACATACAGGCGCAACCGCGTAAGATCATTACCGCGCCCACATGGTCGGGTATAGAATCCGAAAAGGTCAGCTACAACGCGGGATATACCAATATTCACGAACACATCCCGTTCCGCACGCTGACAGGGCGCGCGCAATTTTATCAAGATCATCAATGGATGTTGGATTTCGGTGAAGGCCTATGTTCGTTTCGTCCGCCGGTGGATATGAAATCCACCGCTCAAGTGCCGCAGTCTATCCTGAAAAAGCCGCATCTGGTGCTGAATTGGATCACGCCGCATTCCAAGTGGGGCATACACTCGACTTACACCGATAATTTACGCATGCTCAATCTGTTTCGTGGCGGGCCGACGATGTGGATCTCTGAAGACGACGCCAAGAGTATCGGACTCATTGATAACGACTGGGTGGAGGCGATCAACACCAATGGCGCGACCGTCGCGCGCGTGGTGGTGTCGCAACGTATACCGAACGGCATGGCGATGATGTATCACGCGCAGGAAAAAACCATTAACGTGCCGGGCTCGAATTCCACAGGAAAACGCGGCGGAATATTGAATTCTGTCA
>CAKKRP010000096.1 GCA_919902765.1 Gammaproteobacteria bacterium
GGAAACGCATCTCTACAATTTATATTGAATCAGAATTTTTAATGGGACAGCCCTGTAGCCCTCAAGTGCGCGCAGACTCACCTCTTTAAAAACTTAAAGAATGATATTGCGGCACCGCTATTACAACAATGGGAACACTATGGCAGTTTATATGCACCTGAATTTCCTCGCCAATATGAGCTGGAAATATAAAATTCTATTGCTCACCGGCATGTTTTCCATAGGCATGGCGGCCGAGGCCATCTTCGGCGGCTATACTATCCTTTCCCTTAACAATGAAATGGATAATGCCCTGCACTCGTCGCAGGCCCGCGTCAATGCCGCGACCACGGCCCGCGTGGCGATCTCGGAAATGGGCCTGGCCCAGGCGCAACTCATCAGCCAAGCAGACCCGCAGCTCATACGCCAAGCGGCCATAGGCGCCATACGCGCCGCCTCCGCGCTCGATGAAAACGTGCAGGTATTGACCAGCTTGATGGCGGATAACCCGCTGGTCGCAGAATTGATCAAGCTCGAAGAAGATCTCAAACCCAAAAAAATGGCGGTGATCGCTGCCGCCAAGATCAATGATGACGCCACGGCATTGGAGATAGATTTTGGTATGCGCGACACCATGGCGCGCGCCCGGGAACTGGCCGATCAACTCGTAGAATTCGAACGGCAAACCATGGAAAACGTCATCTCCGCGCAATCTCAAAAAGGCAAATCGACCGTCGCTATCATGGGGCTGGTGGTGGGAATTGCAGTGCTAATTGGCGTCGCGCTGAGTTATCTAGGCGCGCATCTGATGACCCGCCCCTTGCACCTCGTATCGCAATCCATCGCCTCGATTGCCAAAGGCGACTTGACAACCAAGGTCGATTCAAGCGGCCAAGATGAAATCGGCCTCACCATTTCCGGCATCGCGCGTATGATCGCGGAGTTTCGCAATTTGATCGGCAAAGTACATACCGGCGCCAACAATCTCGGCCAAGATGCGGACAACGTATTGGCCGCTGCGGATGGCATACGCGGCATATCGACGACGCTGTTGCATTCCGTGCAAAACATCAAACGCGATTCGGATATCGTGTTAACGGCGGCGACCAATGCGCGGCTTCAACTCACGACGGCGGGCTCCGCCGCGCAATTAACCACCGAGGTCGCAAACAATGTCAATGACGGAATAAACAGCACGGTACAAGGTTTCAGGGACTTCCAACAACACATGGAAAGCACGGCGGTCGCGACGCGTGATTTATCCTCGACCGTCAAGATGATTACCGACATCACTAACACCATACGCGGGATTTCCGCCCAAACCAATTTGCTGGCGTTGAACGCGGCGATAGAAGCGGCGCGCGCGGGGGAACAAGGACGCGGATTTTCGGTGGTCGCCGACGAGGTGCGGGTGTTGGCGCAACGCACTGAAGACGCCATTAAAGAAATCTCTACCTTGATCGAACACACCACGTCCAGCATCGCCAATACCGTTACATTGCTGGAAGAAAATATCGGCCAGGCCAACACTAATATAGATCATCTACAACAAGTGGCCGCCAATACCGCCACCAGCAAACAACAAGTGCAGACGATGCAAACGTCGTTTCACGACCTCGAAAAATTAGTCAACGAACAAGAACAAGCGATGGCGCAAATCAACGCCGCTGTGGGTTATTTGCTGACTATCACGGATGACACCAACCAACAAACAAATGCCCTAAATACATTGGCTGATAAATTGCATTTAGCTGCAACGGAACTAAACGGCGTGGTCAATTATTTCAAGCTTTGATGATTTTTTTAGTATAGTTTTTTACAACCGTAAGGAGTACCCCCGCAATGCGTAACCCTGTAAAACTAGTCTTCACTGGCACTTTATTAATGGCCTTAGGCATAGGCGTTTCCGTTACCTCCTTCGCCGCACCTAAGGAATCTTATTTGCGACCGGAAAAGGTGCCTGCACCTGAAAATAACAAAGTGACCCCGGAACGCGTTGCCCTGGGCAAAAGTCTGTTTTTCGACCCACGCTTGTCCGGCTCGAAATGGATCAGTTGCGCGACCTGTCACAACCCTGCGCTAGGTTGGTCCGATGGTTTGCCGACCGCCATCGGGCACGGCATGAAGGTCTTAGAACGCACCACCCCGACTATCCTGAACACCGCCTATCAAAAAAGCCAGATGTGGGACGGCCGCTTCGCAACCTTGGAGCACCAAGCGTTAGGCCCCATTCAAGCCGATGTGGAAATGAATCAAAATATTGACTCCCTGTTGGAAGTCCTCAAATCTAACCAAGGATACGTCGCCTTGTTCGAGAAGGCCTACCCGGGGGAAGGCATCAATAAAGATACGTTGGCCAAGGCCATCGCGAGCTACGAACGCACCATTGTATCCTCCGAATCACCGTTTGACCTATGGATTAAAGGCGACGAAAAGGCGATATCAGCGGCGGCAAAACGCGGCTTTGCCTTGTTTGAAGACAAGGCCAACTGTGTCGCTTGCCACCAAGGTTTCAACTTTACGGATAATGGCTTTCACAACGTCGGCCTAAAAGGCAATACAGACATGGGTCGTTTTGCCAAAAAAGCCATCAAGTCCATGAAGGGCGCGTTCAAGACCCCCACGTTACGTGAAGTCAATTTGACCGCACCGTATATGCACAATGGTATCTATAAAACGCTCACCGAGGTCGTCGAGCATTATAATCGTGGCGGCGACGAAAAAGAAAATTTAGACCCTAATATGAAACCGCTACATTTGAGCACACAAGAAGTCGCGGATATCGTTGCGTTTCTAAATGCGTTGACCGGACCGATGGCCAGTGTCACTATGCCCCGCCTGCCCCACTAACTGCCCAATTGAAAGGTGATTTCATGCGTATTAAACAAGTTTTTGTAGCCAGTCTAGCGTCGATTTTTTTTGCAGCGGCCGGTCTCGCAGGTGCGGCCGAACACACCGTCGATCAACATGAAAAGGCATTTGAGAAAGACGGCAAGAAAATCGACAAAATTTCAGTTAAAGTCGGCGACACCATCCATTTCAAAAATATGGACCCGTGGTTTCACAATGTCTTTTCGTTGTCCGACCTGAAAACGTTTGATCTAGGTTCGTTCCCTAAAGGCCAATCCAAACCGGTGGTATTTGATAAACCGGGCGTCGCCGAAGTGGAATGCGCGATTCATCCGCAAATGCAATTGGAAGTCGAGGTAAAATAATGAACCGCCACATTCCAATCAAATGCGTATTGCTGCTATCGGCGGCCCTGCTGGGCAGTGCAGCCTGGGCCGCCGATAGTCGCGCCGCTGTCAATCTAGAATTGCAAAAACCTATCGTACGCGGCGGCATCGTGTTTAAACACTATTGCGCGCGCTGTCATGGCGAAGTGGCCGATGGTAATAATCGAATGGCCAAACTCTATGTAGGCCTGAATTTGGCGATTAAGCCGCAATCCAAAGAGGCGAATGCCCAGATCATCCGCAAGGGCGGCGCGGCGGTGGGGCGCTCGCCCTTTATGCCGCCGTGGGAAGAAGAACTTTCTGCGGAACAACTCAGCGACGTGGTGGCGTATATCGGTATTGTCGGCGAACGCGTGGCGCGCGGTGAGGCGGTATTTAAAACCAACTGCACGCTGTGCCATGGCATTAGTGGAGACGGCAAAGGACGCGCCGCAAAACTCTACAATCCACCGCCTGCAGATCTCACGCACAGCGACAAAAACGACGACTACAAGCGTTCTATCATCATGCTCGGCGGCGCGGCCATGGCGCGTTCCCCGTTTATGCCGGTGTGGGGTGAGCAACTGAGCACGCAAGAAATCGATGATGTAGTGGCCTATCTGCGCACGCTTGTCGTCAAGTCCGGAGCCAAGTAGCAAATCCCGCCCTGCCCGCGCCCAGGCTTGCGGGCAGGTGATTTTTGCTTTACAAGCTCAGCGCTTAAAGCGCCCTAGCCACGTATCCATTTGCTGATGCAATTCCGCAACACCCTGATAACTGGTGGCCGAAAAGATTTGTGCCGTCACCGAGGTGCCTGCTAATTCCTTAGTCACTTGCAGCAAGGTGTTTTTAGCCGCGCCAAACGATAATTTATCGGCCTTAGTCAGCAAGGCGTGCGCGGGCAGGCCGCGTTCAGCCGCCCAACCGAGCAATTGTTGGTCTTGGGCGGTCAAGGCATGGCGAATATCCATCACCAACACCAGCCCTTGCAAACAATGGCGGCGCTGCAAATAGCCCTCGATGAGGTTTTGCCAGTGGCGCTGCATGGCGTCGGATACGCGCGCATATCCATAGCCTGGCAGATCGGCCAAGCGACGTATGGGGTCTAAGGTGAACAGATTGATCAACTGCGTACGCCCCGGCAATTTGGCGACGCGCGCCAATTGGCGCTGGCCGGTGATGGCGTTGAGGGCGCTGGATTTGCCGGCGTTAGAACGCCCGACAAAGGCCACCTCGGCCCCTTGATCGGGCGGCAATTGCAGCAACTGGGCGCAACTGGTCAGGAATTTGGCCTGATGGTAATACGGATGAGGATCGGGTCGCATATAAATTCGTTGTATAGGCCTAGTTGAACATTTTAGCGTGATAAGATACCCAACGCCCACTATTTACGATAATATTTAACATTAGCATTTTCTAATTAACCGCCTTGTACGGAGGCCGCGTGTTGCGCCAGTTGCTCATATTCAGTGTCTTGACCGTCATTTTTATCAATCCCGCACTCGCCGCAGGTGACGCCAAAATCGGCGCTGAAAAAGCGGCGTTATGCATGGGCTGTCACGGCGACAAGGGCATTTCGGTAAGCCCGGCCTACCCCAATCTGGCGGCTCAACATGCCAGTTATATCGAAAAACAACTCACTGAACTAAAGTCCGGGGCGCGCAAAGATCCCACCATGAGCCCGATGGCGGCGACCTTGCAGGAACCCGACATGGCCGACATCGCGGCGTTTTTTTCCAACCTCGCCCCGGCGCCGGCGGAAGGCGTAGGCAAGTCCAAACCCGCACTGCTGGCGCGCGGCAAACAGCTTTATATGGGCGGTGATCGCTATAAAGAAATTCCGGCCTGCGCGGCCTGCCACAGCCCGACCGGGGCAGGCAATCCGCAAGCGCGTTTCCCGCGCCTAGCCGGACAGCACGATGAATACGTGGTCGCGCAACTGAAAAAATTCAAAAACGGCGAACGCGCCAACGATCCCAATAAGATGATGCGCGACATTACCGCGCGCATGTCGATGGCGGATATCAATGCCATCGCGGCGTATATTGCGACGTTGGAATAGTCTCTATTCGATGTTCTGCACTTGCTCGCGCATTTGTTCGATTAACACCTTGAGTTCCCCGCCCGCTGGGATGGT
>CAKKRP010000097.1 GCA_919902765.1 Gammaproteobacteria bacterium
CTCTACAATTTATATTGAATCAGAATTTTTAATGGGACAGCCCTGGGTAGACCTCAAAGAAATTTATCGAGACTAGCGGTCAGTACCGCCGGAAGGCGTGTAACGCAATGAATATCAAGAAGATACCGTTTGCCATCCGAAGGGCGCTATGGATATTGGATTTAAGTGTAGCGATAAAGGCGGGAAACTCCATGAAAATTTACAATTGTTGACGGGCGCGGAACTCCGGGGCCGGATCTTTCGTTTGACATCGGGCATAAGATGCGATCTACCAACCCAGCCCAGCGCGCCATCGGTTGCGCTTTGTCAAAATCGATAACTCGCACCGCCTATTACACTCCTCGCATCCCTGCCGACCACGCCCCAGACCCCCGCCCCCCATTGTCTATACACATGCATACCCATCCCGACCAAACCGACGGCACCGCCGTCGCCCGTGACGCCGCCGCCCATGTCAAGACGAAAGTTGGCGCCTGCGGTGATCGCAACATCGCGATATTTTCCCGCTAACGAATCGAATTTCATTGTTAGCTTGTCGTAGTCTTGCACCAAATTTGAATATTTCATCGCGTTCTCTGCAAACCCTTGCGCCGTGTTGATAGATTTTTCGAGCGTTTTTTCGTGTGACTGGATTAGTTTGCGGTATTCCTGATTGAGTGTGAGTTGTTTTTCCGCATTGGCCTTGGCGGCTTCAGCGAGCTCAATATTTTCCTGAATTTTCTTGCGCAACGCCTTGATAAGCTCTCCGGTCTCTGCGGGCTTGAAACAATCGTCATCCCCGACCAGCGCCGTGTCGATCACATAACGCTCGACACCATCCACTTGTGTCTTGGATAGCTGGCTCTTTTTAACGATAACATGACAAGCTTCATCCGCGAGTACCGCGTGTGTCAAAAAAAACACTATCAGAGCCGCAACGCTGCGCATCGTAAGATAACCCCGCTCACTTTGGCCAAATTAGATATGTTCCGGTACGCCCGCGCTCACACGTTCTGCGATGGCGAATTTTTCGAGATAATTGACAATGGGCGCACTGCGCTCTACCAATTCCTGCGACTCGCGTTTTTTGTGCGCCAACTGCGTCTCGATTTGTACCAGATCCGCCGCGTAGGACTTGGACTGTTGATCCAACGCCTCGCGTTGACGTATGAGGCTGGTGCGTTCCGCCTTGATTTTTTCTAATTCCTGCATGAGCCCTTGGTGTATATTCTCCAGCTCCGTGTTACGTGCGCGCAGCGCGGTGAGTTCTCCGCGCAATTGCGTACGTTCTTTGTCCAACGCAAGCAAACGTCTATTGGCCCAGTAGACTTGGTACGCGCGAAACAATACAACCGCGAGGCCTGCGGTAAACACATACCAGCGTATGCGTGCAGGTAGGAATAGCGTGGCCACTACCACCACCGCCAAGCCGATGAATATCCCGGGTTCTTGCACAATATATTCAAGCATAAAGACCTCTTACGACATTTTCGCGGGTTCGCGCTTGGCGCGCGCGCGCTCCAGCGCAACGATTAACGCATGCAATGGCCCGGCACCGAAACCCATCGCAATACCCGTAATGGTGTAGCCCAGCCAGGTTTTACCTTCAAAACTCAATTCCAATGCGCCAAAGGTGACGGCGTTGGGGGTGTTGGTCCATAGCGCGACGAGTACAAAAATGTCGATCTGCGCTGCGGCGGCGACAATAATACCGACCATCGCGCCGATCAATTTGACGACCCCTTTTATCGTAAGATTGCGCAGCCAATTCGCCGAGATTACTTGCGTGCCTTCATAACCGGGATGGCGGTCCGTCAAATAGGTCGTGGATAGGAATGCGATCGCGTCCTGATACACAGCGTTATCGCTGGCTTTTTCGATGCGCGACAACAAGCGTTCGCGTATCTTCAACGCGTTGCGATCCCAATAATCACCCCAGCCATTTTTAGCCTCGAGGAAGTCGTAGGCGCTTTTCATAATTTCGAGTATGCGCTCGATCACCAGCGAAAAAAACAGCGCCGCCGTCAATAGCAAGAGCGCCCTGTCTGTGATATTCAATGTGTACCTCCGACATTGGCGTAGATAAACGGTTGCTGCTTGAATATCGCGATTTGTTGCTGCGCCTCCGGCGAACGCTGCCATGCAGCGTAATAAAATGCGACCCGTTCTTGCAGCAATTTATGCGGAAAATTCGCGCCCGGACAGACCGTGTGACCGGGAATCAGGCGGCTGTGCGGAACGATGTCGGTGTTAAAATCCAGCGCCAATCCCGGATATAATTTCAACCATAGCGCGATCAGCCGCCCGCCGGCATCCAATTGCGCCGCCGTGGGTTGGGGATTACCGTAGCGACCGTCGTGATTGGAAAAACGGTCGTTGGTATCGCTGTGAAAATTTCCGTGGAACGCCACACCCAAACTTCGATCATTGAAATTCTTGGCATGGTTGCCGCAACGATCCCATCGACAAAAGGCCTTGAGCTCACCGTCGGGCATGACCACGCAATGATAGCCTGTCGACCAGCCCTTATTCACCAAAAACTCATCTACAATGCCCTGGAACGGAACGTTACTTGCCATCGCCGTATGGTGATAGACAATGAGATCGGGCGCTTTGCCTCGTTTATGTTGGTGTTCTAGCGTGGCGGGTTTTACACCACCGGTGTAGACGATGGGACGCCAGTAGCCGTCGGCCGCCATCGGCGAACCGCTCGCGATCACGGCGGCGGATTCTGCGGGCTTTGCTTGTGCGGAAGGCGCCGCCGCCAGCGCGCTGACCTTGCGTGTGGACAAAAAACGCATCAATACATGTATCGGTTGGCTGCCCCCGCCGATGACGATGCCCGTCAGCACCATATCGAGCCAGTGCGGAACATCATTGCTTTGCAGCAATAACGCTACCAAATTGATCTTAAAGACTTCGGCGAAGAAAATACCCAGCCCGGCGGCCAGCAGATGCACCAGTAACGTCGTGCGCGCGTCCGCCAGCGTCACCTTGGTTGCGGGCAGCACGATGATATTGCTGTGGATCTCGAAATCCGCCGTATCGGCGCGATCCATTTCGACGGCGGTTCCCGCAGTTGTCGCGGTTGCGGGTTGTGCGATTTTTTTTAATTGAATATCCAACAAGCCTTGGGTGTCGTATTTGTTTTTATATGCGCCAACGAATTTAGCGGTATCTACCGCGCGTATCGCTGCAATCAATTGCTTGGCTTCATTCAACGAGAATGTGGACTTATCCACTTGGTCTTTTTGTACCTTCGCGGATTCCTGGTTGCGCAATTGGTTGATGAGCTCTAGTATCCGCTCTATCGCCAACGACAGACCGGCCGCGATCATCAACGTCGAAATTACCAGCGAGACATCTGGCATGGCATCGCTCCTTGACCCATCAGGTGTATATGTGTTTGATATTTATATAGATGGCACGCTAGCGTAATTTAAACGGATTGTCAATTCACGTGTAAACATCAGGCGTTGCAGAATTAATGTAAGCGTCGCGACCCCGCACACCTTGACCCGCTACGCAGGCGGCGCCAATTCCATCAGCGGCCAACGCGCGGCGACTTGAAAATTCAACGGGGTGTGCTGGCCCGCCGCGAGGCGTTGGCAACCCGCAAACGCGATCATCGCACCGTTGTCGGTACAAAACAGCGGGCGCGGAAAATACACCCGCGCGCCGCGCGCCGCCAACTCACGCGCGAGTTGTGTACGCAATTGCAGATTGGCGCCGACGCCACCGGCGACCACCAAGCGTGTAAGCCCGGTTTGATCCAGTGCGCGACGGCATTTGGCGCTGAGCGTATCGATCACTGCCGCCTGAAAACTCGCGGCGATGTCGGCATGATCCTGCACACCATGGCGTTGCAATGCCAACAACGCGGCGGTTTTTAACCCGCTAAAACTAAAATCCAGGCCGGGACGATCCAACATCGGGCGTGGAAACGCAAAGCGTGCCGCATCGCCCTGCGCCGCCAATTGGGCCAGCGCGGGGCCGCCGGGATAACCCAAACCCATGCGTTTGGCCGTTTTATCGAAGGCTTCACCGGCGGCGTCGTCGAGTGATTCGCCTAATAAGGTGTATTGCCCTAGGCCCGCCACATGGGCCAATAAGGTGTGGCCGCCGGACACCAACAAGGCCACAAATGGAAACGCAGGTGGATCGGGTTCCAACAGCGGGGCCAGCAAGTGGCCCTCCAAATGATGCACACCGACGGCAGGCTTGCGCAGCGACCACGCCAAACTGCGCCCAAAGGTCGCGCCCACCATTAACGCCCCCGCCAAGCCCGGCCCGGCGGTATAGGCGATGCCGTCGAGGTCGCCCAGTTGTAGGCCCGCCTCGACTAAGGCCGCGCGCAGCAGCGGGATGACGCGCTGCACATGGTCGCGCGAGGCCAATTCCGGCACCACACCGCCATAAACCGCATGCACGGCGATCTGGGTGTGGAGTTGATGGGCGCGCAACCCCACGGCGGCGTCGAATATCGCTATCCCGGTCTCATCGCAAGAGGTCTCAATTCCCAGCACGCGCACTAATAACCTCTTGTATTCTCTAAAATAAAACGCTCTCGCCACACCCCGGCCCGACGCGCCGCGTAGGCCACCCCGCCAACAATTTAAGCATAAAGCTAAGAATCCTGCGTTGCAAAACTTGCAGTATACGATCTATGGGTCTAAAATACGCGCTTACCTGGACGCTATTCACCCATTGCCACCCAGTCCGAGTGGTGAGGGTATCCTTTTTTTGGAGGTTGAAGTTTCGTCATGCCCATGATCAAAGTCCGCGAAAACGAACCCTTTGATATCGCCTTGCGCCGCTTTAAGCGCGCTTGCGAGAAAGCCGGTGTGTTATCCGAAGTTCGCCGTCGCGAATTTTATGAAAAACCCACCCAGATCCGCAAACGCAAACAAGCCGCCGCCGTGAAGCGCCAGTTGAAAAAATCACAGCGCGACGCCTTACGTGGACAAGGTGGCGCACGCCGCACCGCACGTGCGCCCGCCGCTGCCGCTGCACCGACGCGCGCGCCACGCCCCTACATGTAAGCAACTGTCCGCGCGTCGGACAGTTGCGATACCCTGCGTTTGCAGCATCGCGCTGGGTAGGCGCGCGG
>CAKKRP010000098.1 GCA_919902765.1 Gammaproteobacteria bacterium
CCTACACCACGCGCCTTGGCGTCACTGCTGAAGTTCAGCGACACATCCGGCACCTCGAAACCATCGATATTGCCGCCGCCTGTTCTATTATTGTAAAAATATCCCGCCGTCGCGCCGCCGCTAAACGCGATGTCGCCGCTGGCGCTGGTCAACATTCCTCCCGCCGTCGCCGTAGATGCTACACCTACGCCACACAATAATGCGATCGCCTGTTTTACACTCATAAACACCCTTCCTCTCTCAAACGTAATGGTTTAAACATACTGACTCCAGCCATCCCTCAGCAAAACGTTTGCCAAGAATAAATATTCAAGCCAAACCATATGCTTACAACATAAATCAGGCCCATAAACCGCAGCGCGCGCCTAGCCCTAGCGCGCCGACGCAAATTATTGGTGCAAAACGCTTGTTATCCCGCCCCAGGGTGGTGCGTAAACCCTATCAACACCCCACACGCCATATTCATCTTATTGTTTTTTAATATGAAATTAAAACGGCACAAGCCCTGCTATGTGGGCCTACTGAGAGTCCATACATTGGTAATTTTTGCGCGAACACACACGAGGAGTATCCGCCATGAAGATGATAACTGCGATCATCAAACCATTTAAATTGGATGATGTGCGCGAACGTCTGCTGCAAATCAACGTGCAAGGCATCACGGTCACGGAAGTAAAAGGTTATGGACGACAGAAAGGTCACACCGAGTTGTATCGCGGCGCGGAATATGTCGTGGACTTTTTACCCAAGGTGAAGGTTGAAGTCGCGGTCAGCGACGACATGCTGGATAGTGTGATTGATGCGATTTGCAAGGCCGCGCACACCGGCAAGATCGGAGACGGCAAAATCTTTGTGTATGACATCGCAAGCGTCACGCGCATACGCACCGGTGAAACCGGCGAAACCGCATTGTAAAACAGTGAATGAGGATAGAGTCATGAGAGCTTTTATAAAACGTTTGTTAGTCTGTGTAGGGTTGGTTGTATGCGCCGGTACGGGCGCAGCGGCGTGGGCGGATACCGCTGTCACCCCCGCCACCCAAGCTGTAACCGCCGTCGCCACGCCGCCGCCCACACTCAATAGCGGCGACACCGCTTGGATGCTCACCGCGACGGCCTTGGTATTGATGATGACCATTCCAGGTTTGGCATTGTTTTATGGCGGTATGGTGCGTGTCAAAAACGTGTTGTCGGTGATGATGCAGACCATCGCCATCACCGGTTTAATCACCGTACTGTGGACGATTTACGGCTACAGTCTCGCCTTCAGCACCACCGGCATGGAAAAGGGCGTCGTCAATCTACATTCTTTCATCGGCGCCTTGGATAAAATGTTTTTGCAAGGTGTAGGCTTGAATAGTTTGACACTCACGATACCCGAATCGGTGTTCGCGACTTTTCAAATGACCTTCGCGATCATCACACCGGCATTGGTCGTCGGCGCGTTCGCTGAACGCATGAAATTTTCGGCCATGTTATGGTTCATGGGCGTGTGGTTCACGGTGGTATATCTGCCCATTGCACACATGGTGTGGAGCGGCGATGGCGGATTGCTGTGGGATTTAGGCGTGCTCGATTTCGCGGGCGGAACGGTGGTGCATATCAACGCCGGTGTCGCCGGTTTGGTGGCCGCGTTGGTGATGGGCAAGCGCGTGGGATACGGCAAAACACCGATGGCGCCGCATAGCTTGGCGCTGACGTTGGTGGGCGCGGCACTGCTGTGGGTGGGCTGGTTCGGCTTTAATGCAGGCAGCGCGGTGGCCGCCAATGGCGCGGCGGGGATGGCTATGTTAGTCACCCAAATCGCGACCGGCGCAGCCGCCTTGGCGTGGATGTTTAGCGAGTGGCTGGGCCACGGCAAACCCAGCGTGTTAGGCATCGCCTCCGGTGCCGTCGCAGGCCTGGTCGCGATCACCCCCGCCTCGGGATTCGTCGGCCCTATGGGGGCGTTGGTCATCGGTTTTGTGGCGGGTTTTGGCTGTTTTCTGGCATCGACCAAACTAAAACGCGCCTTAGGTTACGACGACAGCCTCGACGTCTTCGGCGTGCATGCCATCGGCGGCATCATCGGCGCGATCTTGACCGGTGTGTTTGCGGTGACCGCGCTGGGGGGCTTTAAAGAAGGCATCACGATAGGCGAGCAGGTATTCAAGCAAATCATCGGCGTCGGCGTGACCGTGGTCTACACTGCGGTGGCGAGCTTCATCATCTTAAAAGTCATAGATGTATTGATCGGCCTACGCGTCAGCGAGGAACAAGAACAGCAAGGCCTCGATATCGCACTGCACGACGAGCGTGGTTACAACATCAACTAACGGTTGTTGAGCGGTACAACAGGAAATCCCTCCTGCCCCCCTTTTGTAAAGGGGGGCAGGAGGGATTTAACCTCAATGTACCTTTTGATCCGCTTGCGCAGCGATTTCTTTATGCACTTGCCCCATATCCAAGGCCTTGATCTGCGTTAACAGGTGTTCCAGGGCCGGTTCCGGCAGCGCACCCGCTTCCGCAAACACGATCACTTGCTCGCGAAAGGCCATTAACGTTGGGATAGAACGAATATTAAATATTCCTGCAAGCTGTTGTTCTAGCTCAGTATTCACCTTAGCAAAGACCACATCGGTGTGGTTAGTCGCAGCCTTTTCATAAACCGGCGCAAACGACCGGCATGGTCCGCACCAGGGCGCCCAAAAATCCACCACTACGATGTCGTTGCCGTCTATCGTTTGTTGGAAATTCGCATCATTTAATTCAATAACCACGACACCGCTCCGCAAAATAGTTTAGAATTAACTAATATACGGTCTACAGGCGAATATTCAAGGGGCGGGTAAAAAAATAAATCGCCATATATCACTCCACCTCCTTATTTGAATGACTCGCAATTGACGTTACAATCTGCGTAGCGCCCCGGCACATACAAGCTCAGGATTTGCACATGCTCACCCTCTACGATGCACCGATTTCCGGCAACTGTTACAAAGTGCGCTTATTGTTATCGTTCTTGAAAATTCCACATCAAACGATCAATGTAGACCTCGCCAACCGTCAACAAAAAACGCCCGGATTTTTGCACCTGAATCCTCTCGGCGAAGTCCCCGTTTTACAGGAAGACGATCTCGTCCTGCGTGACTCACAAGCGATATTGATCTACCTCGCACGTCGCCAACGCGACGAATCCTGGCTACCGGCCGACGCCGCCAAGCTGGCCAAGATCGCGCAATGGTTATCCACCGCCAGCAACGAAATCGCGCGCGGTTGCGCGCAAGCGCGCGCCTATCATTTATTTAACCGCACGACTATCGATATCGCACACGCCCACGCGCAAGCGCAAGACGCGCTTAAATTCATAAATAACCACTTACAAACGCGCACGTGGCTGGAATTGGAGCGCCCAACAATTGCCGATGTCGCTTGTTTTCCCTACATCGCGCTTGTACACCTTGGAAAAATCTCCCTTGCGGATTATCCCGCCGTAGAAGCGTGGGTTGAACGCTTTAAAAAATTGCCGGGATATATCACCATGGCGGGATTGTAGAATTGCTGTTTTTAAAGGATATTTATGCGTCTATTGCACACCATGTTGCGCGTCGGCAACCTCGAACGCTCACTACAATTTTATACCGAAGTATTGGGCATGACGTTGCTACGCCAAAAGGAATATCCGCACGGAAAATTCACGCTGGCGTTTTTAGGCTATGGGGACGAACGCGCGCATACTGCGATAGAATTGACCTACAACTGGGGCGTGGAGCATTACGACATCGGCACCGGCTTCGGACATCTCGCCATTGAGGTCGATGACGTTTACAAGGCGGCTGAAGATATACGTACACGCGGCGGCAAAATCCTGCGCGAGGCCGGGCCGATGAACGCGGGTACCACGATCATCGCGTTTGTGTGCGATCCCGATGGATACCAAATCGAATTGTTGGGGAAAAAATAGTTAATTTACATTTCATAATCCACCACCCGCCGTTCACTACGCACCTGCGCGACAAACGGCACTATTGCTTGATGTTCTGGATGCGCTTGATACGCATCCAACGCGGCGCGCGACACAAACTCGGAATACAGTACGACATCGCTGCCGTCTTCCGCGACAGAGAAATCAATGCCGACCTCCATTTTTAGCAAGCCGGGAATTCTACCGTTCAGCGCCTCGAGTTTTTCTTTGATCAGGCGCGCATTCGCCCCCTTGTCATTACCGTGTGCGGATTCTTTCAGACGCCACATAACGATGTGTTTAATCACTTTGCGCTCCTTTGAATTTCAACAAGTGTAGACGTTGCAGGATGCGGTGCTAACCGCATCCGTCGCGATCAATACGATAGCCCGTAATACGCCATCGCACAACGCCAATAATAACAAAGCCGATCAACTATTTTTAGCATAGCCAAAGGAACATTTGTGCAATTTTCAGCGCTGTCATGCCCTATCCAACAGTGCTGAATTTGCAGTATAATCGTCCGCTATGTTGATTTGTCTCGTCTCCGATTCCCACGACCACCGCCAATTGCTCGCCGTCGCCGTCGCCGATGCCAAGCGCGACGGCGCGCAAGCCGTATTGCATTGCGGTGATTTAGTCGCGCCTTCGACCTTACATTCCATTACCAAATTGGGATTGCCCATCCATATCATCCACGGCAATAATACCGGTGATTTGTTTCACTTATCACGCATCGCGTCTGAATCCAACGGCCTGGTGAAGTATTACGGCCAAGACGCCAGCATCGAATTGGCGGGAAAAAAAATATTTATGGTGCATTACCCGCACTACGCGAAGGCGATGGCGGCCACTGGCGAATATGATTTAATCTGCAATGGCCATGAACATCGCGCCGCGATAGAAGAAATCGTCAATGTAAAAGGCGGCAAAACGCTGCGTTTAGACCCCGGCACGACCGCAGGCATAGGTGCTAAACCGACGTATATTTTTGGCGATCTTGCGCGGATGTATTTTGAAATACGCGAGATTCCGGCACAATAATGAAAGGTGAATAAGCAACGCGCATCTCTCAAGCTACAGCAACCCCAAAGCACGCGCAAAGTTCGATTAAACATTAAACCTAAAATGCATTAAATCGCCGTCTTTTACGATATATTCTTTGCCTTCCAAGCGCCATTTCCCAGCCTCTTTGGCGCCCGCTTCACCCTTGTATTTAATGAAATCGTCATAACCTATGACCTCGGCGCGGATGAAGCCTTTTTCAAAATCGGTGTGGATCGCGGCGGCCGCTTGCGGGGCGGTGGCGCCGACCGGTATCGTCCATGCGCGCACTTCTTTTTCACCGGCGGTAAAATACGTTTGCAGGCCCAACAACACATAACCGGCGCGGATTACGCGATTGAGGCCCGGTTCGGTCAGTCCCATAGACTTCAAAAATTCGGCCTTGTCCGCATCGTCGAGCTCGGAAAGTTCGGATTCGATGGCGGCGCAGATCACCACCAACGACGCGTTTTCGCGTTGCGCATGGGCGCGCACACGATCCAAATGCGGGTTGTTTTCAAAGCCATTTTCTTTGACGTTGGCGACATACATCGTGGGCTTGATGGTTAAAAAATGAAATTCGTACAGCAATTCCAATTGTTGCGCGTCCAAGCCCAGCGCGCGTATCGGCGCGGCGGTATCGAGATGGATTTTCACCTTTTCCAGCAATTCTTTCTGCGCGAGCATTTTTTTGTCGCCGCCCTTGGCCGCGCGCGTCACCCGCACCAGGCCTTTTTCGACGCTATCGAGATCGGCCAAGGCCAATTCGGTGTTGATGATTTCGATGTCACGCAAGGGATCGACACTGCCCGACACATGGGTGATGTCGTCGTCTTCGAAACAACGCACGACTTGCGCAATGGCCTGAGTTTCGCGGATATGCGATAAGAATTTATTGCCTAAGCCTTCGCCCTTGGAAGCGCCCGCCACCAGGCCCGCGATATCGACGAATTCCATCACCGTCGGCACCACACGCTGCGGTTTGACGATGGCGGCGATTGCATCCATACGCGGATCCGGCATCGGCACCATGCCGACATTGGGTTCTATGGTGCAGAACGGATAGTTCGCCGCCTCGATGCCCGCCTTGGTGAGGGCGTTAAACAAGGTGGATTTACCCACATTGGGCAGACCGACGATACCGCATTTGAAACCCATAGTCGTTCCTTAAGTTAGCGCGTTCACGCAATTAAATTTACGGCGCTTTGTCGCGCCCATGCAGCGCCATTTGCGCCTTTTCCCACTCGCCCGCGACCAGTTTGGGCAATTCATGCAAGGTGGCCGCGATGGCCTGTTCAGTCAATAGCCGTTCGCTGGCGAGCGGTTTGCTCAATACATAATCGACTTTTGCGGCGGCCGCAGCGGCACGCCCAACGCCCAAACGGGCGCGCGCAAAGGCAGGCGTGCCCAATTGCGCGGCGATATCTTTGAGCCCATTGTGTCCCGCATGACCGCCGCCTTCTTTTAGGCGCACGACACCCGGCTCAAAATCCAATTCGTCATGTACGACCAAAATCGCGCCCGGCGTGATTTTATAAAAATTCGCCAGCGCTGCAACCGCGAGCCCGCTACGATTCATATAAGTGGCGGGTTTGAGCAGCCACACTTGCCGGCCGGCTATCGTCGCGCGCGCGACTTCGCCGTGAAAACGCGACTCGTGTTTTAGGCGTGCGCCGGTTTGATGCGCCACGGCATCTATAAACCAAAACCCGGCATTGTGCCGGGTATGGATATATTCGGGACCGGGATTGCCCAACCCGACCATGAGGACGATAGGTTCCGCCATGGCGATAAACCCATACCCACCCCGGCATACGCGCTGGGGCGGGTGTGTGGCTTATTTCTTCTCTGGCTTGTCGGCCGCAGGGGCCGCAACAGGGGCCGCCGCAGGTGCTGCCGCGCCTTCCGCAGGGGCTGCCGCCGCCACCGGGGCCTCTTCGACCACCCGCGGACGATGGATGCTGACCACCGGCAAATCGTGCTCATGCCCATGACCGTGGGTCAATTGCACGACCTGCACGCCGACCGGCATTTTCAGATCGCTCAAGTGCAACACGCCGTCCATTGCGAGGCCACCGACATCGACTTCGATGAATTCCGGCAAGTCTTTAGGCAGACACACGATTTCCACATCCGATAAATGATGCGACACGATACCGCCGTCTTTGACGCCCGGCGCAATGTCCTGATGCAAGAAGTGCATCGGCACATGCATGTGTAATTTTTCATTTTCATTCACGCGTTGCAGATCGATGTGCATGATGATGGAACGAAAGGGATGACGTTGTACATCTTTTAACACCGCTTTAATCGGATCTTTGCCGATAGTGATGTTCAAAATGCGCGCATACGTGCTTTCGTGCGCCAAGGCCAGCCATAATTGATCATGGCCCAACTCAAGGTTTTGAGGTTCGCCACCGCCACCATATAACACGGCGGGGACTTTGTTCGCGCGACGTAGGCGGCGGCTCGCACCTGTGCCCAAATCGGCGCGCGGTTGCGCGGATAATTCTATATTTGTTGTTGCCATAAGTTACTCCAAATTAACCAAAAAATTCACCGTTCGGCATGGATTGCCAATTATTGAACGGCGTTTTTTGGCTCTCTACACACTGCGTACCCGCGACCAGATACGCTACCGCTGGTTTTTTCGGCGCCAGCCGCCGTTCGTCATGCCCGCTGTTTAGTCGATAAACAAAGAGCTGACAGATTCTTCCGCATGCACGCGACGCATCGTCTCGGCCAACATTTCGGCGACACTCAATTGCCGCACGCGCCGGCAATGTTGCGCCTCCGGACGCAACGGGATGGTGTCGCATACGACCAGCTCATCCAGTTGCGAATTTTCCAAATTCGTGACCGCAGGCCCGGATAACACGGGGTGCGTGCAATAGGCGACAACCTTTTTCGCGCCGTGATCCTTCAGGGCCTTGGCCGCCTGACATAACGTGCCCGCCGTATCGACCATATCGTCGATCAAGATGCACGTCCGATCCGTCACATCGCCGATGATGTGCATCACGCGCGCCTCATTGGGGCGTGGACGACGTTTGTCGATTATCGCCAGATCCGCATCGTCTAAACGCTTGGCCAGCGCACGCGCGCGCACCACGCCGCCCACATCGGGCGACACCACGATCTGATTGGGATACTCCTGCCGCCATATATCGCCCAATAAGATGGGTGAGGCGTAGACGTTATCCACCGGCAAATCGAAAAAGCCTTGGATTTGATCGGCGTGCAAATCGATGGTCAACACGCGGTTGGCACCGACGCTCTGGATCATATTGGCGACCACCTTGGCGGTGATAGGTACACGCGCCGAACGTGACCGCCGGTCTTGCCGCGAATATCCAAAATAGGGGATCACGGCCGTCACGCGCGCCGCCGAGGCGCGGCGCACCGCATCGACCATGACCAATAATTCCATCAAATGTTCGTCCACCGGACGACTGGTCGGCTGCACGATGAACACGTCCTGCCCGCGCACGTGTTCCATAATCTCGACCATGACCTCGCCATCGCTAAAGCGATCCACCACCGCCTTGCCTAGCGACATGTTAAGGTAATTAACAATATCCTGCGCAAGCTGCGGGTGGGCGTTGCCCGAGAACACCATCATTCCGCCGTGTGACATGTGCGCCTCTACCCGTGGGGACGACAAAAGCAAAACGCTTGACCATACGCTATGCATGGTCAAGCGGAACTAAATTGGCTGGGGTGCTAGGATTCGAACCTAGGTATGCTGGAATCAAAATCCAGTGCCTTACCGCTTGGCGACACCCCAATAATAAACTCACGCGCCCTGGAAAATTCTCTGCAAGGGCGAAATATTTTGGCCTTGCGCGACGACGACCCGCCAATCCACAGGCGCGCACGCGGCCACGCCACGCGCCCGCGCCTCGTCGGGAAACGCCGCGTAGACACACGCGCCGGTCCCAGTCATACGCGCATCCCCATGATTTTCAAGCCATTTTAGCGCGTCATCCACTTGCGGATAACGCCGCCGCACGACCGGCTCACAAACGTTACGGGTCTGCCCTTCCAAGAAATGGCGTATTTTGATGGGTGCAAGCGTGCGTGTCAATTCCGGCGCGTTAAATATTTCTGCCGTGGACACCGAAACCGCCGGCGCGATGACCACATACCAGGGCTCGGGCAACTCGACCGGCGTAAAGATTTCGCCTACCCCTTCGGCCCAGGCGGCATGCCCATACACGAAGATAGGCACATCCGCACCCAACTGGCGGCCGATGCCGGCCAAGCTGCCCGTATCCATGCCTAAATCCCACAGGGCGTTGAGCGCTACCAGGGCCGTCGCCGCATCGGAGCTCCCACCGCCCAGACCGCCGCCCATCGGTAAGCGCTTGGCGACTCGGATATCGACGCCACGCGACGCCGCGCCGTATTGTTGTAACAAACGCGCCGCGCGCACCGTCAAATCTTGCTCGGCAGGCACCCCTGGCAAGTCATTGAGACGCTGCACCGCACCGTCGTCGCGCGTTTGAAAGTACAAATCATCGCAGACGTTGATAAATTGAAATATCGTCTGTAACTCGTGATAACCATCGGCGCGCCGCCCGGTAATATGCAAAAATAAATTGAGCTTGGCCGGGGCCGGCCAAGCGAAATCGGGGGCGCGCCAGCGGGCATGCGTGCGGCTAGTCATAGCGATCTTTTAGATGCTTGGCCACTTGTTCGATAAGCGTGCGCCGCGCGGTGCGTGAGGTGAAGGTGTGATTGGATTGCGCAACACGCGCGATGGTTAATGAACCTGAGCGTTGCAACTTTTTCACCGTGCGTCCGGCATTGCTCATTAAAATATCGTAACCCGGATCGGTATCCGCGATAAAAAAGGACATTTGCCTGCCCTGCGCGGCAATGGTGCGCAAATCTGCGGCTAAATCTTCACGCCGTTTTTGCACACCCGGGTTTTTTGGCGTCGCCGCCGGGACCTTGAAACGCACACGCAATCCTATACGTTGGACGATCAACGCGGCGATCTTACCGAACTGCACTTTACCGAATAACAGTTTTTTCCACCGCGACCACTGACGCAATGAACGCATATAATGCGCCCAATGGCTATATTGGCGCGTCGGAGCGTCCGTTAAACTCATACCTACTTGCCAATAAAAGGACAGCGGATTGAGCATAATCGCCTCGACTATCGGCGCCGGCAATTCCACCGCCGCATGAAACGCGTCATGTGCGCCGGAACACAAACCCAACATCACGAAACGCCTCGCACCCAAACGAGTGGTTAGTTCTGCAAGGGCTTCCGTGATATCCGCCACGGCGCGTGGTGTATAGACGATATTTTCCGCATGCCCCGGTGCAGCGTCGCTATCGCCCTTGCCGGAGATATCCATACGCAAACAACAAAATCCGTGCTCCGCCAAGGTGCGCGCCAACATGACATACAGGCGATGCGGACCGATATTATGGACCGCCCCGGCGTTTAACAATACTACGACCGGCTTGTCCGCCTCACTATGCGTAGCCAACGGGGTGGACAATATCCCAAACAAGTTCGTCTGCGTACCAAACCGCCATAATTCTTCTTGCACCGAATAATGAAACCGTGTGGCGTTATCCACGCGCAAAAAATCGCCGCTGATAGTGAAATTTACAGACCCCCACAGGTCATCCGATGCATGCACGATTTTTTTCCGATCTGCCGCCACCCAGTCCACAATGGATGCAATAGCACTTTCCGGAACTACGCTGGCGTGCGCCGGCAGCAACATCTCGGCAACACCCGCTAAACGCATCTGAGCGACGTTTAACCCCGCGTCGCGCCACGCTTTTAAACCTGATTCGTCGTCCACGATATCGTCGCGCGACACCCATAGAATACGCGTTGCGCGCGGCACCATATTCGCTATATCGAGGGACATTAACGCTTGTTGCGTGGCGGCGGTATAAATAAATCCAGCCGCCTCTATTGCGCCGTCCACGATCTGCGGATCGCTGCTATTGATTTCTCCGGTGCGCTGCACGGCCTTCAATTCGCGCACAAAATCCCGGCCGCGCGCCTGCGGCGCCCACACGACGAGAAAATCCAACGCGTGTTGTGCGGCCACATGCGCCGCCAAGTCGGCACCGATCCGCACACCTATCAAACCGATCTTAGTAATGCTTGCATCCGTGCGCAGTTGCTGGATGGCGTATTCGATACTCGCCAACCAAGCGTTAACACGCTCAGGCTCCTCGTCTATGCCCGCTGAATTGCCGGTGCCGTCATATTCCAAACGCAATACCTCCACTCCCGCCGCCGCTAATTGGTCGGCAAAACGGCGGAGCGAGCGAAAGCTATGTACGAATTCATGACCCAATGGCGGGCACACCACCACGCCCATGCCATTGCGCGATGGCGCAGAGGCGCGATGCCGCCAAGCGAACAACGGGCGGGCGGGTGGTCCGAAATAGAAAGGTTGACGCGTGTTAAAATTCAAATTAGCCACGCTGTCCTGACGCTACGCAGGAAATCATCACGGGTTCCGATAAATTCAACGCCTCGACAAACCCCGAAAAATCGCGCTTTTGGCCACTCGCACGCCGTAACGTCAGCCTGCGCGTCACGTTGGGCAGCAGATGAAAATAATTGTCTGCGCTGAAATAACCTGGAATATCAAAATGCACGGCGTACAAAAAATTATCCGAATGTAACGACAACTCATACTCGTCATCGTTGAGTGCGCGCGCCAATGCCGATACTTGGGACGTTATGGGCTGCGGTTCACGCGCATGCGGAAAATAAAACGCCTCGGCAACAGTTTGCTCACCAACGTGCAAATTCACCGCCGCCAGATCGTGTTGCGGTGGCCCAAAACGATACGCATAAGTCACATCGTGAAAAACACCAAAAACCGCATCCGAGTTAAAGGCCATTTTACTGTAGGCAGGCACGTTGACATCCACCGCCGCCTGCGCCACCACAGTTTGTGTCCCGCGCAATAACAAAAACCGCAGCGTCCCTTTAAATTCTTCCGCCGTGTCGTTCACAATATGCGCGTGCAGGCCATTCAATCCTTCGTCCGTCAACACTACGGTCAGCGGCCGCCAAACGCGTTTCAAGTAATAATAACAGGCCTTAGGCGTCCCTATGCTGTCTATGATCCCCCACCCCGCACCCGGCCATAAGTCTTTGAAAAACCAAATTAATGCGCCGCGACACGAACTATACGCACTACGCCATTCGCTATACGCTTGGGTCATCACCTCACCCGTGACTACGCGACTTAATTCCAGATAACGCGGGGTATCGATGCTGCGCAAACGCGTGGCGTCGATCCCATAGAGTTGTTGTAAATAAAAATCGCGCACGTCTTCAAAATCCCAACCTGCCCCGTGATCGCGCGGCACGCGTTGCTTCCAACGTGGATGCTGGATGGCAGGCATAGCGCCTTCGGTGATAAGTTCCACCGTACGCGGTTCTGGCACATTGGCGAACCCCAAGCATTCACTGGCAAAACACACACGTGAGCGGCGTACATCCGTCAGCGGGCGAAAATATGCGCCGACGCCATAGTAATGCGTTACCGGCGAATTGGCGTGAAAAGGCAGGGCACCGCCACTGGGCGTGGACGCGATATAGGGAATGCCGGGATGATGATTACGACACAGTGCCGGCAAGACTTCGCCAAACAATGCATTACGCCACTCCGCGCGGGGCAGGCCCCACATGGCGGCCTGCTGTTCGACTTCATTGTTACCGCAATATAAAGCAATGCATGCGTAGCGACGTAGGCGTTGCAATAACTGCGTGACTTCACGTTCGACTTCGACGCCGAACGCCCTATCATCGCCGGGATAATCCATATTGGCGAACATAAAGTCCTGCCAAACCAAAATACCGAATTCATCACACAAATCGTAAAAGGCGTCTTGTTCGTACGTGAGCATTCCGCCGATGCGTAACATATTGACGCCAGCATCGCGCGCCAAGGTCAATGTATCGCGCAACAATTCGCGATCACCCCCGGCGCTCACCAAATCTTCAATTGTCCAAACCGCACCACGGGCAAAAATTGCAATATCATTGACGAAGAACGCAAAATCGCCATTTTTTTCCACCACATTTATGCTGCGAAACCCAATCTTGCCACAATCGATTTTAATGCGTTGCGCGCCATATTCGACGTGAAGCACGCAGGTGTAACGCGCGGGTTTACCGTGGGTGTGAGGAAACCATTGCCGCACATGGTCGATAAATACCGCACCCTCGACCAAGAATTCTTCACCTTGTTGTTGCACGACCAAGGGTGATTGCTTGCCGGCGATTTCTAAACGCACGCGCGGCATGGTCTTCGCGTCGCTCATTTTTATGCGGCAATTCAACGCGATCAACCCTTCCGTGCCGCGTAATTCGGTGCTTAATTGCAGGTGCGTAAGCGCCAATTTGGGCGTCGCCGAAATTGAAATCGCCCGCCACGGCCCCACCGGCACGACGCTCGCGCCCCAGCCCGGCATGCGCCCCAACAAGGTGGTGCGCAACCACCGCAATTGCTGATTTTTTACTAAGCGGGTTTTCCAGCGCGGGCGCGGACGGCGATGCGCCAACCATGGATTCAAGGCGCGAAAACATATGGCTAATTCGTTTTGTTCACGTACCCATTCACCGATATCGATATCATAGGCGGTGAACATATTTTGTGACTGCAACACCAGCGTGCCATTAAGATAGACCTCGGCGAGGGTCGCTAACCCTTCAAAGCGCAAGCGCGCGCCGGGATGCGCCACCGCACTGAATGTGCCGACGTACCACCAATCCTGGGCGTCGAAATCCATCTCCTGGCCGAGGCGCCAACGTCCGGTGGCCTGTAGCGATTGCGCCACGGTGCCGGGCACCAGCGCCGGCAGCCAATCTAAGCTGGCGGAATCCAACGCATACGCATCGGCAACCGCGTGCGGCGCGGTCGCCGCCAAACGCCAGGAGGCGTGCAACGGCGCCTCAGTGGCATAGGGCGTGGGCTCGCCGGGGCGACGAATTTCCATGACGTGGTCTCGACACTAAAGGAGTATATATAACATAGTCTAGATCAGGCGGCGATTTGCTGTACGGCCGCAAGCCCTCGCTCCCAACGCAACGCCATTTCGTCCAAGGGCGATAAATCCAAGGGTTTTTTACGATTTATGGCGCGCGCCAATTGAAATTGATAGGCCTTCGCAGCATTCGCCAATTCCCTAAAAACCTCTATCCCCGCCCGGCAATCAAGCGACCGGCGCTGCGCCGCCAACCATTCTAAATAGGTTGCGGTCAACTCATAGCACGCCCCGCACTGACGCAAGGTCGCAAACGAATATTGATGAAATAATTTTATATCCGCTTGCATCAAGCCCGGAAGATCTTGCGCAAAACGCTCTTTGAAAACAATATAGGGATTCGTTTTGGGCGTCAAATCTAAATAACGTCGCAGCAATTTCAATGAGGCTTCGCACAACGCCGCTCCTTGCAGCGCGCGCGCGGAATGCGGCTTGACGAATTCGACGTACGGAGGTAACACCACCTCGTCGGCGCGCGCATCTAAACGAAACACGCGGGTAAAATCTTCACCATTCAGATGGAAATAACCTTGGTTATGAAAATAGCCCAAATGACGCGCCGCGACATCGATTTCGGTCACCGCCACCGTGGTCTTGGTGTGCTCTAGTTGATAGGCCGTGCCTGCCGTATCGGGCAGATAAAATGAGTCCAATTCGACCAGCACGGGACGCCCACGCGTAACCTGTTCCTCGATATGCGCCGCCAATGGCCGCCAGATCGCCAATTCTTGCACTTCTAGGCCGTACAAATCATAAATATCACTGAGTGAAAATTTGAAAAACGTCCATTGGTCGCCTTCAAAATCCAAGGTCAACGTAAACGGCAACGCCGCACAAGGTTCATGACCCAGCGCGTGCAACAATTCCACCCACAGATCCACATAACAATTTGTCTCCGACCACACGCGTTCACCGCTATGGATAGTGTGTCGCTGGTAGGTGGCCGGATTTAGCGCAAGTACGCGCTGCATCATAGTGACATCGCCTGACGCACGCTGTGTGGCCACTGCGCAGGTACATAGCCGTGCGTCTTGAATAAGGCCAATGCAATGCGTTCCAATCCGAAGCCTACGCACGCGGAATGCGCGACCTCGCCGTCGGAGGATTTGATATCGAAGCTATGCCCAAAATGATCCATGTGGTAATTGCTGGAGGCCACGGCAGTGGGTTTTTCAGCGCTGGCGACCGGCACGATCAATTCATATTTGAGATGTTGCTCGCGTTGCGTGGCCGCCATGACACGTCCGCCGCGTCCGAAAAAGGGATCGTTGGCGACCACCGGTTTGACATCCAAGCCCACGGATTGCAGGATTTCTTCACCCTTTTTCAACCAGTAGTTACGGTGATCCAAGGCCTGATCCGGCGTGCCCAAACGTACAAATTCATGCATACGAAACATTTGCAAACGCGCCGGATCCGCCGATGGCTCATGGCGAAACACAAACCCACGCAGGTCCACTAACCGCCCTTGCGGGGGTAAGGTGCCCGTTGCAGTAGGATACAGCGGATAACACACGGCCGGGGTCAGCATGACTGCGGTAGGACCCAAATCGTCCGCCCACCCTTCACGCTGTTGTCGCTTGCGTATTAATTCCGGCAATTCTTTTTCCGTCCCTAAAAAACTATGTACCGAACCCATTAAATTCGGAAAAGTTTCCAAATGATCGGTACGCAAATAATTTTCACGCGTCAATAAGGGCGTAAAGCGCATGACTTCAGGCTTTAGCGCCGCCCCCGCATGACTTACTAACGCATCGAAACGCTCGATGACGTCCTCAAAGACACCGTTATAGCCGTACACACTCGCCGCGCCAGTCGGGATCAACAAACCCGCAGCGATCAACTCCGCAGAAAACCCCTCGTAGGCGGCCGTAATATTATCATGTGCGCCACACATTTATTTATCCCTCTCTATGCACTAGCAACAGTGTCGCATTGTGACTCAATATGCGGTCATTATTCACCATCAAACCTGTGCCATAAGCGTCGCGCAAATGGCGGCATAAACTGGATTTTGAATCATTGCGATAGCCCGCTATCCCCACAATCAGCATCGCGCGGCTCACCACATCGACGATTAAACGCGATGCATTGAGCTTGAGATTATTGGTGCGGATAACAAAACCGAAGTTGGAAAACGCATCGACATCATCCCCATCCAGCAAGGTCTGATATTCATTGGCGGCGGCGTAGATGTCATTGCGCATGGTTTGCAACACCGCATCCGCCTCACCCAAGCGCAGCGAGGAGATCGGCGGCGCACTGGGATTGCGGCGTGCCTCGTTGCGCACAAATGCACGCGCGATATTCATCGCGTCAGTGGCAATACCCAACCACAACGACGACCACGTAATATGCGCATAGGGATGCATGCTGCGCCCTAAGATTTCGGAAAAGGCCGAGGGTAATATTTGGCTGACGTTACCACGACAGGTCAATACAAACCCCGCGCTGCAAGTGCCACGAAAGCCTAGTGTATCCCAGCCTGAAATCGGTTCCAGGGTGTAATCGCCTTTATGCACGATCACATGCACTTGATCGCTCGCCGGTGCGCTGGCGGTACGTCGCGCGGTCACCATGATGTCGTCGGCGTCTGCGCCATAAGAAATAACGGGGGCCTTTTTGACTAAGTTAAATGTGTCGCCTTCGAGTTCGATCGCGCAAATGCTGGAACGCAAATCGCCGCCTTTGCCCACTTCCGTGGTCGCCGAGGCGATGAGTCGCTGTTCCGATACGAGCTGGCGCATATAGGAGCACATATACTCCGATGTCATGCCATGATGTACCAAGCATGCGACTTGAATTTGGTGCATCGCGAAGATCATCGCGGTGGAACCGCAGTAATGCCCCAATACTTCACCGATCTTGGCAATCTCGATCAAATTTAACCCTAATCCGCCGAGTTCACGCGGTACATAGGCGCTCAGTAATTTGAGACTGCGCAAGGCCTGCATCGCCTCATGGGGAAAGCGCGCATCGCGATCGACTTCCGTGGCCAACGGGGCGATGATGTCGCGCCCCATCGCGTGGACCTTGGCAAGCAAAGCCGCAATTTCGGTTTCACGCTGGTTACGTTGGGAATTCATACGCCGTACCTCATGTGTGTGTGCAGCCCTTGGGCCGCACGAATTTTTATCGATTGGCCAAGGTCGAAACGGTATCGACGATGGCGTTGATACTGGAAAATGTTTTACGGCTCAGGGCGCTATCGGGAAATTCTATACCAAACCCGTCTTCCAGGGCCAACATCAAACCGACGGTAGCCAACGACGTAAGCCCGGCCCCGTACAAGTCACTATCATTTTTCAACGTATCTATAGACACAGACAAACGGCCGTGTTGCGCCAATATTTCACGCACTTTGATCTCGGACATAACTACCTCATTCAGTTCCCAACTTGTTAGCGTGTTCTTTAAGACGGCCCCAGCCAAGAATCTTTAATTCTGGCCAAGAATAGTAGCCAAAAGATGTTACACATTGCAAGCAAGGTTATATAAAGATTATTACCATAACATTTAGGTGGATACTTTGCGGGGATTAGCTTATATCTATAGTAATAAAATGGATATTAAAAACGTATAAAAAACCGTTAGTTAACACTTCGTCCTCTACCTCGACCCACACTCCCCATTGAGGTAAAATGGCCGCGCACGCATAAACGCCAATTTTACCACAAAGGACACGCATTATGACTACCCGCTTTGTCGCCATATTGATGGGCTCCGACTCGGACCTCCCGACGCTGCAAGCCACCGTCGATGTTCTAAAACAATTTGGCATAGGTTTCGAAATCAAAATCAGCTCGGCCCATCGTACGCCGCAGGCCACGCATGACTACGTGTTAGATGCCGAACGGCGCGGCTGCGCGGTTTTTATTTGTGCGGCGGGATTGGCCGCCCATTTGGCGGGGGCGGTGGCGGCGTTAACCGTACGTCCGGTCATTGGCATACCGATGGACGCTGGACCATTAAGCGGCTTAGACGCTTTGTTGTCCACCGTGCAAATGCCCGCCGGAGTGCCGGTCGCCACGGTCGCAATCGGTAGCGCCGGCGCCAAAAATGCCGCCTATTTAGCGGCCCAAATCCTCGCGGTACAAGACGGCACGCTGGCGGCGGCGCTTAAACAAGACCGCGCGCATACCGCGCTCAAGATCGCCACCAAAGACGCGGCCTTGCAGCAGCAATTTGCGCCGTGAGATGTCCGCTAGAATCGCGCACCCCAGAATATTCCCGCAACGTCGGCGCTCATTATCGGCGAGGCGTACCAAGTAAAGCGCGAATTTGCGGCCCTCGACGCGACGGTGATACGCGGCACCCGCGCTAAGGAAATCTTGGCGGCCGTGTAACCCAGGGCGATGCTCACAGGGATCTCACTCGCCCAATGCACGCCGTTATTCAACATCGCGAAGCCTAGCAGTGTCATGGCCGTATAACCCACTGGCTTGATCCATACATATTCCGGATAATTCGCGGCTATTACGGTCGTCGCGGCCATCGCGGTCGCCATGTGGCCGGATGGAAAGGCGTCGTATTTGGGGGTTTGGTAGTTATAGGATTTTTGGTTCGGAAAAAAATCCCAACGCCCACCGGGTTGGGTGGCATAGTAAGGCGATTCGCGGCCTGTCGTACGTTTCAGAATTTGCACCACAATACCGGTCGTAAGTAAACTCTCCACGGTTAAACTGGCGGTTTGCAGGGCGCGATTATCTTGTGTAAAAACGCCATAACTAAAAAAACTCCCGACTATCATCAATTGCGTGTAACCGTCGCCTAAATAATACCACGCCGAATTTACATTGGTCGGTACATATACGGGCAAAGGTATGCCTTCTATCTCCGTGCTATAGAGATAATAATATTCGCGGCCGGTCACGTGCGGCGGGGCGATCAGGCCCCAATGTTTCGCCAAACGTTGGCTTGTGTCAAGGATGGCTTGATCATACTTCATTAACAAGGCCGTGCCCGCCGTGAGACCCACCAGCGGCCAAGCGTTGTCGGGAGCGACGACTTCACGACCGAGTTGCACCAGATTATGCGGCGCGCGCGTAAACCATTCCGTCGCTGTCGGGCGCGTGTATACGAAACCATTTTGCGGATGCGGCGTGGCCCCGCCGAGATTCGGCAGCGACGGCAGACCAGACTGCGCAGCACACAGTGTACACACAGACAACGTGGCGACTACTACTTGAATGAGGCGCAGGACAATCAGCCAATAATCAACTATGTGTGTACACATAACTAAAAAAGGCTCGATTAAATTTTATTCAAGAACACCCTTATATATTGCGTTGCCGCCGCTTTAACCATGGATGACGACTACGCTTATGTCTTGATACAGTTTCATTATACCATTATTTGCGCGCGCCACGTTGTTGCACCACGCGCGCCCGGGTTTTTTCCACGACTTCGGGCACACTCTGTTTTGACAACATATCCGCGACCCAACCCACGCCAAACGGAATATCCCCCGGATCGGTCGCGACGATATAGTCAACCAATACTTGATCGCCGCGCTGTGTATCTACCGTGACACGCCATACCCCTTGTGTATCGCGTATGCTCTCGGCGTCCTCCAGGCCTGGCCACGCGATCTTGCGCCACGCCAATTCAAATCCGTTTTTCAATGTCCGATGCGTCATGGCGAGGCGGTATTTTTTGGTGATCCCCAATGGCAGCCCTAGGCTATATTCAAGTTCGGTCTGTTGCGTGGTTTGGCGCACGATAGTAACGCGCGTAACATGCGGCATGAATTGCGGGTAGCGGCTAAAATCAAGCAATACACGTTCAAACTCCGCCACGTTTGCCTGCGTCAGCGCGACCGCCTCAAATTGGCGCGTGGGTGCGGTAGGTGCCGCCAATTCGCGCACCCATATCTCTCCCGCGCGTATCTTGCGCCAGGCATCGTCAGGTAAATTAGCTGCGTAGAGCTTGGGAATGGCGATAAAAAACCAGATTAAAAAATGTACGCGGAGTTTCACGACCAACGGCCTCTAATTGTTTTTGGCACGCCGATTATACTATAGGGAGCCTCTAAAAATTCGCAACCGTCGTCAGCTTTTACCCACCCATTGCCGCTTTGCGCCCGCATCGAGGTGTATAAAACCCTTCGAATAAAATCCTACACCCCCTCCTGCGACAGCCAAGGCGGCCGCGTGCAAGTGTGTCAACGGCGTATACTCAAAATATAAATCCACCGCCATGCCGCGCGTATGCAGGCTATTGGCGGACACGCCTTGTTCGTCAGCGGCATGCAATTCTTGATTGGTGTTAACAGAACGATATCCTGAAATCACTTGAAAAGGTTCGTTGGTGTCCATGGTGATGGCGATACGCTGCAAGCTATCCAGCAAGGTGAAATCTATCGTCGCCACTTCGCCGCTACGATGATCGCGCAACAAGCGATTAACGGCGCGTAAACTTTCGGCGATATAATCGCCATCCGCCCAATACACCGTGGTTAACGATTCCTGCGTGTGGACGTTGTACAAATAGAGTTTGCGCTCCGCCGCCCAGGCCGCACGCGCGTAGCGTGACGCTAGACCCGACAACCCGCTGAGCGCCAAACCGGCCGCGCTCGCATGTAAAAAACGCCTACGCTTCATGAATACGCTCCCTGGTGTGAGGGTATGGCCTCATTGCGCGGGCCATTGACAAAGATTGACGCGTTAAACTCAAGTTTTATAGCCTATTTGACGCGTTGATGCAATCCATAATGTTGCAAGGGTTAGGCCTGTCGATACAAATTTGAGCAAAATTAACACCCTGCGCCGAATACAAAAGTAGGCAGCCCCTTTGCAGATATTTTAAATTGGTTTACGATGAACGACCGAGCCACCCCTTAACCCTAGCGTCATGTGCAAAGGATGCCCCGTATGGAAGAGTTAGAATCCCTGGTCGCCACGCTGTCCGGCTGGGTCTGGGGTCCGCCGATGTTGATCTTTCTGATCGGCACCGGCGTCTATTTGACCTTCCTCTTGCGCGGCATCCAATTTCGCGCCTTTGCCCACGCCTTCAAGCTCATTTGGCACAAGGAACACGCAGGCGACGGCGATATCAGCCATTTTGCGGCGCTGATGACGGCCTTGGCGGCCACTGTGGGCATAGGCAACATCGTCGGCGTGGCCACGGCCATCACCTTGGGCGGCCCCGGGGCGGTGTTTTGGATGTGGATGTCGGGCTTGGTGGGCATGGCGACCAAATATTCCGAAGCGGTGCTGGCGGTTAAATACCGCGAAAAAGGCCCGCATGGTATGCGCGGCGGGCCGATGTATTACCTCGCCAAGGGCGCGAACTTGCCCAAATTGGGCTGGATTTTCGCGCTGTTCACCGCCTTAGCGACCTTCGGCATCGGCAATATGACCCAGGCCAATGCGGTGGCGAATATCTTTGAATCCACATTTCATGTCGAACGTTGGGTGACCGGCACGGTATTGATGGTGTTGACCGGCTTGGTGATCTTGGGCGGCATCAAATCCATCGCACGCTTTTCGTCGTTTCTCGTGCCGTTCATGATCGTCGGTTATGTCGGCGCGGCATTGGTCGTATTGGCGCTGAATTTTGCGGAAATTCCGCACGCCTTAGGGCTCATTTTCGAACACGCCTTTTCGCCTATCGCCGCCAGCGGCGGATTCGCGGGCGCGGCCGTCGCGGCGGCGATACGTTTTGGCGTCGCACGGGGCGTATTTTCCAACGAATCGGGGTTGGGCTCGGCACCTATTGCAGCGGCCGCCGCACGCACGCATGATCCGGTCAAACAGGCCTTGGTCAGCATGACCCAAACCTTTATCGACACCTTGGTCGTATGTTCGATGACGGCTTTAGTCATCCTGACCAACAAATCTTGGTTGCTCGGCGTGTCCGCCGGCGATCTCACCAGCGCGAGTTTTGGCGAGGCCTTGGGCGCCCCCGGTGTCGCGATCGCCGCCTTGTCATTGTCTTTATTTGCGTATTCAACCTTGATCGGTTGGAATTATTATGGCGAAAAGGCCATTGAATATATCGCCGGCCCGCGCGCGGTGATGCCTTACCGCGTGGTGTTTGTGAGCTTCGTGATCGTCGGCGCGATGATGAAATTGGAGTTCGTGTGGAATTTTTCCGATGTCATGAACGGCATGATGGCAATCCCGAATTTGATTGCGTTATTGATTTTGTCCAAGGTGATCAAGCAAGAAACGGATCGGTATTTTAAAGACAAGAAATAAATTTTATCGCACGCGACAACCTGACCGGGCGGCCTAACGCTCGGTCAGGGCTATATACGCCATCTCAGATACACTTTATAGAATCATTCAAAATTCTTTTCCAATTCCGCCACCAGCGCACTCGGAATTTTCTGCGCCGCTTCCACACTCTCAAATAATTTCCCGATCGTTAACGCATAGTCGTCGATATCTATTTTATCCACTGCCCCACGCTGCGCGTGGGCCAACACGGTTTTTGCCGCCAAATCGTTGGGGTTGAAGGCATCCAGGATAGGCTGAAACCGCCAGATCAGGCCTTGATTACCCTCTATCATGGTCATGCGTTGGCGAATATCCATGCGTATCGGATATTCCAAACGGCTCTTTGCGATCTGCCATGCCAACACGCCCAATACAGTGCTCGGCACCATGATGGTCCAGGTCAATTTATTAAACGTGTTGGTGTCTAAAAATTGATTCATCCAACCGTAAATCGCGCCCGCGTAGGCCAATCCATACAACACGCTGGCGACCGCGATGCCGACCAGGATCGCCTTGGGGCGTTGCGGTTTTACACGCGCGAGATAATCGAATTGCGCGCGCTCGAAATGCCGTTCAAGAAGACGCAGAATTTCGCGCTTATTGCCGCGCGCGGGGTTTGCCGCCGGTTTGTTCATGAGTTTCCTGATTTAGAATCGGGGGGATATAGCAACGGCAGCGGCAAGGCCTCCGGCACTTGGGGCTCGTCGCTATGCACACTGAGCGTATCGAAAACGGCGTTAAATGTATTACCGTCCCAGGCCGGCGCTTGGGGTGCGTATAAGCTGCTTTCCAGCGCCCCTAAGGCCGCCGTAAACCGCGTATTGTCCACGCGCGCGGCGAGCGCCGGGAGGGTGCGTGGCGCGTGTCGCCATTGCGCGCCCGCCCAACGCAGCAATGCGTCACGCGTGGCCGCTGCATCATTACTTTGTGCGCATTTTAATACTTCGCTACGCAAGCGACTGGGGCGCGATCGCTGCGCCTCACGCACGCCTTGTACGCCGCTGGCGATACGTCCGCGCTGTGTACTAACCAGCCAGACGATCACGGTCGCCAACCACAGCGCCGCAAGCCCAAACGCTACGTTACGCCAACCGGTTGCCGCCTCCTCGCCCGGTGCGAATACACGCGTTACGCTATTATTGTCGCTGGGCATTGGCAGTGAATTTGAGTTGTAGGTGCTGGTCGCGCCAGGACCCACGGTGACGGTGCGCGCAGGCAAGGTTGCGTATTGCAGCTTACCGAGCGTGGTGTCCCACCACGCCGTTTGCACAGCGGGTAGTTCCAATTGCCCTTCCTGTGTCGCCACGATGGCGATTTTTTGTTCGCGCATACCATTGATACCCGCACTGTCGTTGGTATTTTCTAACCGCGCTTGATCGGGATATAGTTTGGCGTTAGGCAAATCCAGCGTCAGTTCCGGCAACTGCGCCGCTTGTTGGCCCATGGCGTATAGCGTCAGCGTCCGCGTGACGGGCTCGCCGACGCGGAATACCGGCGGTTGCGGCGACCACGTTTCACTCAAGGCTAAGCGCGTTGCGGGCAACCAAGTGGCCGCGCCTATGTCCTTGGGCACAGGCGCTACGTGCAAGTACAATTCGCCGGAACGGACCCGCACTGCACGCACCAGCGGCTGCGAAAAAAAGGCCCCGAAGGGGTCATTACGCCACATTCCGCTGTTGCGTTGCTCTACCACTTTGCCATTCAATTCTATCGCGGCAATGGACATATCGCCGCTGATTTGTGGAAAAATCGCATAGCGACGTTCTATCACTTGATAGCGTATATTGCCGCGCAAGGCGCTATATTTTATGTCGTCGCCCAGGCGTTGAATGTTGAGTTTGTCCGCTTGCGGCTCGGACAAACCGCCGTCGGTAATCTCAACGGCGCGCCATAAACGTATGGTATAGATGGCCTGTTGTTGCACAAATACAGTTTGCGGCTTTACTTCCACATCTAAAAATATTTCGCCATTGAGGGAATTGGCACGCGAGGCCCCCGAAATCACCTGCACGCGCATCGGCGCGGTGCTGTCCTTGCCGACACGTAGCGCGGGAATTTCTAACGCGCCGACACGTTTGGGCATCAGCGTTAACGTCCATTCATTGTGCTTGGTCATGCGCCCATTCACGATGTTGACCTGGCTGCTTTTGGAACGCGCCAACACATCGAAATCGCGCTGCAACGCGCTCGTTTCAGGTTCGCCGTCATCGGTGACTATGCTCAACTCGAAGGTCTCGCCCTCATGGACGGTCACGCGATCCACGCTGGCCACAGTGGCGGCATATGCGTTAGGCGCGCCCACCGCGCAGCAGATCAACACATACAATAAATAGCGAGGAATATTGATCATGGCCGCTCCCCTCGTTTGGTTTGTCCTTGGCGACGTTGTTGTTCACGCAAAAATTTTTGCCGCAACAAACCGCCTGGATCATCCGGCACGCGACGCAATTGCTGCACCACGTAACGCTCGTGTTCGCGCTGTGCGTCGCTCTGCGCCGCCGCACCCTTTTGGGTTGGTGATTGCGGGTTGTCTTCGGCATCTAATTTTTCACCGTCCTCCCCTTTACCTCGCTGGGGTTGCGCGGCGTTCTGTTCACCCGTTTGATCTTGGGGGGCGTTTTTTTGCGCGGCACGCGCCTGATCTTGCGCTTGCTCTGGCTGTTTTCCTTGTTCCCCAGGTTGGGGTGTGGAGGATGAATTTTGTTGTTGCTGAGCTTGTCCGTCTTGACCCTGAGAAGGATTTTTTTGGCCGTCTTGCGGTTGTTTTTGCCCTTGTTTACGCGCCTTTTTTAACAAATCGAGATTGTATTGCGCATCTTCATGACCCGCCTGCGCGCGCAACGCTTGCTCATAAGCGGCGATGGCGTCGTCATAGCGCCCCGCACGCGCCAGGGCGTTGCCGCGATTATAATGCGCGTCGGCGTCTTGCTGTTGCAAAAATCCTTGCGCCGCTTCGTTAAAGTTGCCCGCGCGATATTGCGCCACACTGCGCCAACGGGTGTCTGCAAAGACCTCAGCGGCGCGTAGCGCCTGATCGTCTTCTAATAGGCGCTGCGCTTGTTGGTCGCGGCGTAACCATAAATCTTGCCATTGCCACGCATAACTCGGCTGCGGCAACCCCCACAACACGGCCACGCACACGATCAACACGCCGCGCCGAAATCCGAATAAGGCCAGGGGCAACACCACCAACAACAACCATGGACCTTGTTCCACCCAGGCGTCGGTGCTGCGTTCATCGCCCGGGCGCGCGCTATGCCCAGCGCTGGGCGCGGCGCTCAGCGAGGCCAGGGCATTGATGTCGGCATCATCGGCGCGTAGACGCACATATTGCCCGCCCCCGGCATTGGCAAGGTCCATTAAACGGCCTTCATCCAGGCGCGGTAACAAGATGCTACCTTGTACATTTTTGGCGAAACCGCCACCTGCACGCGGGATGGGCGCGCCTTGGGCCGTGCCTACCGACAATACCGACAAACGATGCCCGGCCGCACGTAAGGCCTGCGCTTGGATGTCGGCCGCCGCGTCGCCCGCATCATCGCCGATCAATATCACATGCCCATGCGGAATCGCCTGGCGCTGCAACATCGCATTGGCCTCGGCGAGGGCCAGTTCCAGGCGCGCGCCCGGTTCTGGTAACAAATCCGTGCTCAATACCGGCACCAGGTTGGCGATGGTCTTGGCGTCATCGGTCAACGGTGCGACGATATGCGCGCTCCCGGCATAGACGATCAGCGCGACTTGCGCATCATCGACCTTGCGCAATAAATCCAAGACCTTCAACCGCGCCCGCGCCACGCGCGACGGTGGGACATCGGTGGCGTCCATGGAGGCGCTTAAACTCAACACTATGATCTGTGCCGTATCGGCGCGAAACACCGCCTGCGGCGCACGCAGCCACACTGGCCCGGCCAACGCCGCGATCATCATGCTGCCGGTAAAAAAAACGCTGCCTAACGCCCATCCGCGCCAGCGCGACGCGCGACCATGCATCAGCAGGGCGGGTAATAGATGCGGATCGCACACTGCCGCCCAGGCCCCGGCACGCGGCCGTTTGCGCCACCAACCCCAGACGATGATCAGCAACACCGGCCAGGCCAACCACCACCACGGGCGCACAAAATGAAAGTCGCCAATCATGTGCGTCGCCACCTTGTCAAACCACCGAATTGGCGCGCCGCCACCAACGCCGCCAACACCAGACTGAACGCCAACGGCCAATAAAACAAGGCATGGACGGGACGCATTTGCACTTGGTCGCTCACCACGGGTTCGAGGTTATCTAATTCAACATAGATTTTTTTCATGCCGCGTGTGTCCTTGGCGCGAAAATACCGCGCCTGGGTCAGGTCGGCGATTTGTTGTAAGGTGTCTTCATCAAGATCCGCCGACGGGTTCACCACGGTCGGCCCGAAAATACCGCCGCCGACCTGCATGCTATCCGCCCCCACCCCTATGGTATAGACGCGCAGACCGGAATCCGCCGCCAATTTGGCCGCCTCTAAAGGCGGTAGTTCGCCCGCCGTCTGCGCGCCATCGGTCATCAAGACTAAGACCCGGCTTTGTTGCGGACGTTCCCGCAAGTGTTTAGTCGCCAGCCCCAAGGCGTCGCCAATCGCCGTTTCTTGACCGGCCAAGCCTATCTCTGCCTCGTCCAGCAACGTGCGTACGGTACGCCTATCAAACGTCAAAGGCACGTGCAGATAGGCGCGGCGACCGAATAAGATTAAACCCACGCGGTCGCCGGTGCGCCGTTCGATAAAATCCCCGGCTACGGCCTTGATGACATCCAGGCGATTGGCGGGCTCGCCCTGGAGCGAAAAATCCGGTCGCGCCATGCTACCGGACAGGTCTATGGCCAACATCACGTCGCGGCCGCTGACATTCAGGCTGACCGTTTCCCCCAACCATTCCGGGCGTGCGGCGGCGCAGACCAAGGCCGCCCACGCCAACGCGGCAATGGCCAGCGCCCAGGTCGGGCGCGCCGCGCCCTTAGCACCGCCTGCCATCAAGGCCTGCACGCGCGCAAAAATCGGTGCATGCAACACCCCGGTGGGCGCGGACAGCGGCGGTGCCCAGCGCCACACCAGATAGGGCAACGGCAACACCAACCACAGCCACGGCCAGGCAAAATGGATCACAGCGCAACCCGCCCTACCCAGTTGCGCACCAACCACACCAAGGCCTCGCTATCGACCGTGCTATCGGGCCGGTAGGCCGCTTCGATCAACACCCGCCCCCCACCCTCGGTGAAGTCCGTGCTGCCTGCACTGCGATCTAAAAATTCCAACCACGCGCGGCCGGTCAAGCCGGCCACTTGGGCACGCGGATAGCGCGCCAAGGCGACGCGGCGCACCACGTTGGATAAGCCGCTGACCAAGGCCTGGGCGTCGCTGTCGCGCATATATTCCGCCCATAACCGGGTAATTTCATCGCGCGCGACATCTTCTAGCGAAGCGCGCCGTTGGCGCGTGCGCCACCGCCACGCACCAAACGTGAGCAACACCGATAGCAGCGCCGCCAACACCCACCACCCCGGCGCGGGCGGCCACCAACTGACGGCGGCAGGCAGATGGATGTCGCGTAATTGACTGGCGATATCGTCGTTCATGTCAACGCACCGTGGGCGGTGGCGATGCCGGCCAGCGTGTGCTTAACCGGCGTATGCGTGCCTTGTTCGACATAGGCGATGCGCTGGCGTTGGCAAAATGTCTGTAAGGTGCGGGTCAACGTGGCGAATTCATCGCTATACCGCGCGGCCAACGCCTCCACGCGCGTATCCCACAAAACATTGTGTTGACCGTTACTCACCCCGTATAACCCGGCGGGTGGCGGTGCGGCCTCGAGGGGATCGTATACGCGCACCAACACCACATCGCAATGGCGTGCCAAACGTTGCGCACTACGCGCCTCGCCGTCATCCCAATGGGTAAAATCGCTCAACACGTAGATCAAGCTACCGGGGCGCGCGGCATGCGCCGTGCGTTGCAAGGCGTCGGCGAGGCCACTGCATGGCATGCGCGTGCGCGCCGCAGCGAACATGCGCAAACTATGCACCACGCCGCGATCTCCACCCAACGGCGTCAGCCACGCCAAGTGCCGGTCATCGAACACCACGGCGCCCACGCGATCGCCTTGCGCGCGCGCCGACCACGCCAAGGTCGCCGCGAGACGCGCCGCGACTACCGATTTGAACGCCACGCGTGTGCCAAACTGCATGTGTACGCCCTGATCTAACACAAACCACACGGGGCGCTCACGTTCCTCTCGAAATACTTTGGTATGCGGACGATCCGTACGCGCGGTTACGCGCCAGTCGATGTGGCGGGTATCGTCACCCGCTTGATAGATGCGCGTTTCTTCGTACATCAAGCCGCGCCCGCGCAAGGGCGATAAAAAACCCCCAACGTGGCCGCTATATACACGCCGCGCCGCGTGCAGACGCATATCCCGTGCGGCGCTCCTCAGGGCGATCAATTCGTCGATGTCGATGACAGTCCCGACAGTCATAGCGGTTACGGCACCGGCACCTTTTGCAACAACGCCTGCACGCATTGATCGGCGGTCACACCCTCGGCCTCGGCCTCATAGGTGAGCAAGATGCGATGCCGTAATACCTCCGGCGCCACTGTTTGTATGTCTTCGGGCGACACGTAATCGCGCCCCGCCAACCACGCATGCGCGCGCGCGCAACGATCCAAGGCGATAGTTGCGCGCGGGCTGGCCCCGAAACGTATCCATTGCGCCAACTGCTCGTCATACGGTTTGGAATCGCGTGACGCGACCACCAATTGCACGATGTATTCCTCAAGCGCTGGCGCCAAATACAACTCCAACACGTTTTTACGCGCCTGCTGAATATGCGCCTGAGATATTTTTTTGCTCAGTGTGGGCACACCTTCGCCGGTGCTGCGACGTGCCTCCTCACGCACCAATTGCAAAATTTCCCGCTCGGCGACGGCGTTCGGATAGCCGATGCGCACATATAATAAAAATCTATCCAACTGCGCCTCGGGCAATGAATAAGTGCCCTCGTGTTCGATCGGATTTTGCGTCGCCATCACCAAAAATAATTTAGGCAAGGGATAGGTCACACGCCCGACGGTAATCTGACGTTCGCCCATCGCCTCTAACAAGGCCGACTGCACCTTGGCGGGCGCGCGATTGATCTCGTCGGCGAGCACGATATTATGAAACAGCGGCCCTTGTTGAAAGTGAAACGTGCCGTCTTGCGGGCGATAAATATCGGTACCGGTGAGATCGGAAGGCAACAAATCCGGCGTAAATTGCACACGATGAAAATCGGCCTCTATGCCCTCGGCCAAGGCCTTGATCGCAGTGGTCTTGGCTAGGCCCGGCGCACCTTCGACCAACAAATGGCCATCGGCGAGCAATGCGATTAACAAACGATTGACCAGGGCCTGCTGCCCCAGCACCCGTTGATTCAGGTGCTTTTGCAACTCGTTGATGGCGTCGAAAACCGCTGTGGTCATAGGTTAACCCCGTGTTGGACGTTGGAGAGGCGCTTCCACCTTGTCGCGCGCCGCCGCGCCCGCCAGTAATTCGATCAGCGCCAACGCAAAATCCATGGCCGTGCCGGGGCCGCGCGAGGTCACAATGCGCCCGTCTTGGACAACCGTCGCCGATTCCAGTTGCATGCCCGCGACCTGTACATCATCCAGTGTACCGGGAAATGCCGTGACGCGTTTATTAACCAATAACACCGCATGCGCCAGCACCTTGGGCGCGGCGC
>CAKKRP010000099.1 GCA_919902765.1 Gammaproteobacteria bacterium
ACTGTACTTACGAGGTTTTTTCTTTTCTAAATATTTTGCATCGCGGGATTAGGGTGTTAGGCATCTTCGGATACCACCTGGACGAGCTCCAAGGAAAGCCCTTAGAAACATTGTTGCCCGAACGACATCGCGGTAAACACCACAGTTACCGCAATGCCTATATAGAAAAACCTGCCGTCCGCGCGATGGGTATAGAGCGCGACCTCACGGGGCTGCATAAGAACGGTACCGAAGTGCCGGTGGAAATCGGTCTAAACCCCATAGAGACCGCCGACGGCAATTATATTGTCGCAACGATTACCGATATCACGCAGCGCAAAAAATCCGAATTAAAGTTAAAACAGGTCAACGCCGACTTGGATGAGTTCACCTATGTCGCGTCGCATGACTTGAAGTCTCCGCTGCGCGGCATAGAATCCCTGCTTGAATGGATAGAAGAAGACTTGGGAGATACGGCGGCCGATACAGTAAAAAACAATTTGAAGCGCGCCCACATACGTATTAAAAGAATGGAAAAACTGATTGAAGACCTGCTCGAATATGCGCGTTCCGGTCGCCAACAATCCGAAACGAAAACGTTGGATTTAAAACAAACCATAGACGATATCGTGCAGCTCTTGGCGCCCCCTGACAGCTTTTCGATTGAAATTGGCGGCTATCTCGGTGAAATTCAAGCCTCCAGCATCCCGTTGGAAACCGTATTGCGCAATCTCATTAGCAATGCGCTAAAACACCATGACCAAAACCATGGCACCATTCAAATTACGATCACACCGGAAGACGCGTACTGCATTTTTGATATTAAAGACGACGGGCCTGGCATCCCGACCAATGCCCACGAACGCATTTTTAAACTCTTTCAAACCCTATCGAGCGAAGACGGTTCGCGCTCCGGCGTAGGCCTCGCGGTTTGTAAGCGCTTGGTAGAGGCCCACGGTGGAAAGATAGAAGTGCATGCGCAGGACAATCAACGCGGGACACGGTTTCGGTTTTGGTGGCCACGATTTTCAAGGAGGGAGTTAAATGTCTAACACAGAGGAATTGACGATATTTTTGATTGACGACGACGACGTCGCCTGTGAATCTGTCGAGCGTAGCCTTAAAAAACTGGGGGTACCGTTCCCGATTGTAACGGCGGGCGATGGCATTGAGGCGTTGCAAATCCTGCGCGGTCAACACCCCAAAAAACGCATTACGGGCCCATTTGTAACGCTGTTAGACCTCAATATGCCGCGCATGAACGGCTTTGAGTTTTTGTCAGAAATGCGCGCGGACGCGGATCTCGCCGCCAATGTGGTCTACATCCTCACCACATCAAATGACGACAACGACCGCACGCGCGCCTACGCGGAATATATTGCGGGTTATATGGTAAAGTCTATGGTAGGCCCGCAATTCAGCAAGCTATCCAATTTATTGATAAATTATAAGGCGGCGGTCACGCTGCCCCAATGGCCCACCAAATGAACGCCTTTTTTCACCAGCAGCGCGCGCACGGAACGCCCGTCCACTCGAGTAGTGCGATACAGTACATCCAGGCCATTTCGCGCAACGGCTACGCGCGCGGCGTTCAAAACAATGGCATCAACACGACGTTAAGCCGCGACGACGATCAGGCTGCACCGGATAAACCGATTCGGGTGTTGGTGATAGACGACGACATTGATCGTGAACGAATTGGCCGCTTTATCAAAAAATCCAAAAGGCCATTTATTGTCGTCACCGCCGGCAGCAGCGGCGGTGCGCTGGCGATACTCCGCGACGAGTCGATCGATCAGGTCTTAGTGGACTATCACCTGGGTGACATGACCGGAATAGAGCTTTTATCCCACTGGAACAAGTTTAAGATCAACTCCGTCCCCGTCATCATGATCACCGGCAAGGGCGACGAGGACACCGCCATAGAGGCGATGAAATATGGCGCGTCGGATTATCTCCCCAAAAAGACGCTCACACCCGAGTCGCTAACCTCTGCGATAACATCCGCGCTCACTGCCGCCGAACTCACCCGAAAATTACGAGACACACAAGAATTATTGCGCCATCTAAGCCTATACGACGCCTTAACGCAGTTACCGAACCGCAATCTTTTTTTTGACAGATTAAATCAACTTATACATGCGTGCGAGCGAAATCGCGGCAGTTTTACAGTATTGATGATAGATTTAAATCTTTTTAAGGAAATAAACGACAGCCTCGGACACCGCGCAGGCGATGAAGTGCTCAAATCCATAGGCGACAGGCTGCAAGCGACCGCTCGCAAGAGCGACACCTTCGCGCGCATCGGCGGCGACGAATTTGCGGCGATTTTGCAAGATGTGCATAAATTGGAACACGCAATCGCTTGCGCCGAAAAGATCGACGCGACGATTTCCAAGGCGATCGTCATCGAAGGACAGATCGTACAAGTCGGCTCATCCATCGGCATCGCGCGCTATCCGGAAGATGGGTTAGACCAAACTACGTTGATGTCCAATGCCGATTTCGCGATGTACCAAGCCAAAAAAGCCTCACGCAAATATCAAGTGTATAGTCCCAAAGAGGAAACCGCCGTTTCCACCAAGGCCCATATCAGCCAATACCTACGGAAGGCGATCAAAGAAAATGAAATTTATATGGAATATCAATTAAAAATCAATCTCGACAACTGCGAGGTGATAGGCGCAGAGGCCCTCGCGCGCTGGAACAGCCCCGAACTTGGCATTGTCGTGCCCAGCAATTTTATTCCAATGGCGGAACGCAGCAGTTTGATCGAAGATCTGACCTATACAACGATAGAACTGGCGTTGGCGCAATTTGTAAAATGGCGAGACAATGGCCACATCGTACCTTTGGCGATCAATATTTCCGCGCGTATGTTGGATGACCAACACCTCAAAGATTGGCTGCTCGGAAAGCTCGCGAATTATGACATCAATCATAGCTATATTACACTGGAAATCACCGAGACCGCGCTTGCGACCAGCGGCCATGCCGCATATCAACTATTAGAAGATTTTAGCAACGCCGGTTTGGATATCAGTATTGACGACTTTGGCAGCGGCTACACGTCTTTTGCGTCGATCAGAAATGTGAATATCGCTGAACTCAAAATCGACCGTTTGTTTATCGAAAAAATCACCGCAGGGAGCAAGGATTCCGCGATTGTGCGTTCCATCTTGTCGCTCGCCAAAAGCTTAGGGATGCGGGTGGTCGCAGAAGGCCTGGAATCACCGGAGCAATGGGCGTTGTTGCAAACGCTGGGGTGCCAATTCGCGCAAGGCTTTGGTATCGCCAGGCCTATGTCACCCAGCGCAGTCATACAATGGATAGAAGGTAAAACGGCGCCCACGGCGTAAGACGGGGCTTCGGCTAAACGCTAAACTCCGCTTACACTGGACCAACGCGGCTGCACGACGATCAATGCAGCAGCGTATGCGCAACAAAGATCACCACTACACCGCTCGCGATCAACACCGTTTGTTGCACCGTCGCGCGCAACTCGGCACGCTGATGTAGGCCCGGTATCAAATCCGCGACGGCCACATAAATAAAACTCGACGCCGCCACCGCCAACACATAGGGCAACACCGCCGCCACCCCCGCCAGCGCAAAATAGGCCGTCAACCCGCCAGCGACGGTGGCAAAAGACGAGGCCACACTCACCGAAAACGCACGCGCACGCCGATAGCCGCTTTCCAACAGCACCGCGAAATTGCCCAATTCCTGCGGAATCTCATGCGCAGCGACGGCCAAGCTCGTGACCACACCCAAATGGATATCGGTCATAAATGCCGCGCCGATCAACATGCCGTCGATATAATTATGCACCGCATCGCCGAAGATCACCAACGCACCGGATGTCGTATGCGCGTGGTTTTTGTGCGGTACCGCGTGTTCTTCGTGGCCATGCACTTCGCAATGCGTGGTGTGGCAATGCCGCCACAACACCAGTTTTTCGAGCAGGAAAAAAATCAATATGCCCAACAACACCCAGGCCGAGATCAAATGCAATTGCTCCGGACCGGCCCCGGCCAACGCATGCGGTAACAACCCAAGAAACGCCGCGCCCAACAAGGCCCCCACGGCGAAACTCACCATGTGCGGCAAGGCCCGTGTGCGCCACGCCTGCGGCAACACCAAAAACGCCCCGGCGGCGACCACGCTCAACACGCCTCCGATCACGCAAAACAACGTGATCCAGGCCAACAAACTCATGGACATCGGCTAAAAACCCGGCAAAAGACGCAAGTTTACGCTGAATGTGCAGGGGGGGAAAGGGTTATCTGGCACACACATCGGCTCTCCAGCCACACCCCGGATCGGCCGCTCACCCGCCTATACCCCATGCACAATGCCCCCGATATGCACTATAAGGACTCTAGTCACCTCGTGTTTGACACCCATACGATAGTCTCCGCCTTGTTATTCACTAAAGGGCGCTTGGCCTGGCTACGTACGAGCTGGGCGCAGGGGCACAGCGTTCCCGTAATCGCGGCCGAAACGACATCCGAGTTACTTAGGGTTCTTGCCTATCCAAAATTTCAATTGCGCATGGAAGAGCAAACAGAATTGCTCGCGGAGTTTTTGCCCTTTGCGGAGGTGGTTGCATTAGATCCTCGACCAGAAACAAACACGCCGCGCTGCCGAGACGCCCACGACCAAATATTCTTGGAGCTCGCCGACAGGGCCGGTGTTGATTTTCTAGTGACTGGCGATGCGGATTTATTGGTGCTCAACGGGCAAGCCAAGTTTCGGATAATTCCGCCAGGAGAGTTCAACGCAATACTCAGGAATGAAACAACCAAATAAACAATATCACGCCTTCCGAGTCACACGCCAGGGCAATACAACTGCCGCGCCACGCCACTCCCCTTCACAAATGCCTGCCCCAGCCTTTGCGCAAGCGCCTTTAGCTGATCGAGCGAACCCAGTGCGGTGAGGTGATAGGTGAGTTTGCCGCTGCCGTTCATGTGATGCAGATAGCGCGCGGGATCAAGCCCAAGGCGCGCGAGTGTGGGCGGAATATCGCGCGAGATCGCACCTTTTTTACCTGCTCGAACCGCGCGACCTGCCCAATCGACTAATTCCAAGTAATCGCGCTCGGTGTAACCCAGCACATGCACGTAACTATCATCGCTGGCGCTCACCAATGGCAACAATGGCGGC
>CAKKRP010000100.1:0-31972 GCA_919902765.1 Gammaproteobacteria bacterium
GATTCTTCAAGAAAGCTTGGTGCGCATGCGCACCATCAGTGACCAAGAATGTGCGGCCTATTGGGCCAGCGGCGAACCTGTGGATAAGGCCGGGGGTTATGCCGTGCAAGGCCTGGGCGCGGTGTTTGTTGAGCATATACAAGGCAGTTATTCCGGCGTGATGGGCTTGCCGTTATTTGAAACGGCGAAACTATTGCAAGCATTTGGTGTAGAAGTGTTGCATAAGGATGTTCATGCGTGAGCCAGGAAATTCTGATCAATGTGACACCCCAAGAAACACGTGTCGCGGTCGTGGAAAACGGCGTCTTGCAAGAGGTGTTCGTCGAGCGGGATCGTCGGCGTGGTCTGGTGGGCAACATCTACAAGGGCAAGGTCTCGCGCGTGTTGCCCGGCATGCAGGCCGCGTTTGTAGAAATCGGGCTGGAACGCACGGCGTTTTTGCACGCCTCGGACATCATGTCCAATCCCAACAGCGAGCCGTCGGAAGAAGAACCCAAGCGCCCTCCCGTGCCGCCGATTACGGAATTGCTGAGCGAAGGCCAAGACGTGTTGGTGCAAGTCATCAAAGATCCCCTCGGCTCCAAGGGCGCGCGCCTGACCACGCATATTACGATACCGGCGCGCTTTTTGGTCTATATGCCGTTTACACCGCATGTCGGCGTGTCGCAAAAGGTCGAAGACCCGCAAGAACGCGAGCGCGTACGCCGCATCGTGCAAGAAATCGCCGTGCAAACTCAAGGCGGATATATCGTGCGCACGGCCGCCGAAGGCGCCAGCGAAGAGGCGTTTCGCGCGGATATTGCGTATTTAGTTCGCGTATGGCAGGAAATTCAAGAACGCGTAAAACAGGCCGCCGCAGGGACGTTGGTGCATGACGATTTGCGTTTGGCGATGCGCGCGGTGCGCGATTTGGTGGGGACGGATGTGGAGAAAATCCGCATCGATTCGCGCGAGACCTATGCCAAGGTGACCAAGTTCGTCGCCAAATTTATTCCGCAATTGGCCGAAGGCATAGAATATTATCCCGGCCCGCGCCCGTTGTTTGATTTGTATGGTGTGGAGGATGAAATCCAAAAGGCCTTGCAACCCAAGGTGCAGCTAAAATCCGGCGGTCATTTGGTGATTGATCAGACCGAGGCGATGACGACGATAGACGTGAACACCGGCGCGTTTGTCGGGCACCGCAATTTGGAAGAGACCATCTTTAAAACCAATTTAGAGGCCACGCAATCCATCGCGCGCCAATTGCGATTGCGTAATCTCGGCGGCATCATCATCATCGATTTTATCGACATGGACGAAGACGACCACAAGCAACAAGTGTTGCGCGCCTTGGAAAAGGCCTTGGAAAAAGATCATGCGAAAATGCATGTCAGCAGCGTGTCGGCGTTAGGCTTGGTGGAGATGACGCGCAAACGCACGCGTGAGAGTTTGGAGCACGTGCTGTGCGAACAATGCCCGACCTGTGGCGGGCGCGGTTCGATCAAGACGCCGGAAACCATGTGTTATGAGATTTTTCGTGAAATATTGCGCGAATCGCGGCAATTTGAATCGAAGATATTTTTAGTATTGGCGGCGCCGACGGTGGTGGATCGCATGCTCGACGAAGAATCCAATTCGGTGGCGGAATTAGAGGCGTTTATCAGCCGCCAAGTGCGTTTTCAAGTGGAAACGCAATACTCGCAAGAACAATATGATGTGGTGCCGATGTGATCGTGTTGAGTGGCGGGCCTGCCATTCGCCCTGAGTAGGTACACAGGCGCATGTTCTATTTCCACCAAATATTAAACTGAGCCGCGAAAATAATGGCCATCTCGACCTCGCCGTGGATAAAAGCGCCAAACTCGCCGAACTGGAGGAAAAGACCCCGGGAACGCGGGCTTCCAGCCCGCAAAGCGGCCAAGATGGCCGCGCTCCGGCCAGTGACGAAGCCGCCGCGCTGGACAAAGACATCCACGGCGAGATGGACCGCATCAGTCAAACCCTGACACAGCGCGTGAAGGAACTGGCCGAACGCTACGAAACGCCGTTGCCGCGCATGGTTGGCCGCGTGGCCGAGTTGGAGGCCAAAGTAAACCAGCATCTGGCGAAAATGGGGTTTGCCTGGTGAACTGGTTCGGCGGGCGGTCCGCTTTCCGTTGGATTTCTGCGCAGCAACGCTTGTTATTAAAGAATAATATAGATATCTTTAATAACGTGCGTTCTTATTCAAGGATCAAGTGCCATGCAGCGTAACGCCTCCGGCACCTATATACAGAGCGTGGCCGGTGGTGAAACGGTACGGGCCTTCGTGCCGACGCCACTGCCGCCGCAACCGCCGCTCTATTTAACTGGTGCCCGCCAGCGCCTGCTCGAACGCGCCACGTTGGCCATCGGTCGGCTCGACAGTGTGAGCACGCTGTTGCCCGACCCGCAACTGTTTCTTTATGCCTACGTGCGTCGCGAGGCGATCTTGTCGTCGCAGATCGAAGGCACGCAATCGTCGCTTTCCGATCTGCTGTTATTCGAGCTCGACGAAGCGCCCGGCGTGCCCTTCGACGATGTGGTGGAAGTGGCCAACTATATCGCCGCGCTGGAACACGGCATGACCCGCCTGCGTGAAGACTTTCCGCTATGCAATCGCCTATTGCGTGAAATGCACGCCCAACTGATGGCGCGCGGGCGCGGCAGCGACAAACTGCCGGGCGAATTCCGCCGCAGCCAAAACTGGATCGGCGGCACCCGCCCTGGCAACGCCAGGTTCGTCCCACCGCCGCCGACCGAACTCGAAGCCTGTATGGCGGCGCTGGAACACTACTTCAACCACGCCAGCGAAGAGGCACCGGTGCTGGTGAAGGCCGCTTTGGCCCATGTGCAATTTGAGACCATACACCCTTTCTTGGACGGCAATGGCCGACTCGGGCGTTTGCTCATTGCCTTGCTGTTGCACCACGGCGGCCTGCTGGCGCAGCCGTTGCTCTACCTTAGCCTGTATTTCAAACAGCATCGCGCCGTGTATTACGACCTGCTTGATCGCGTGCGCACCCACGGCGATTGGGAGGCCTGGGTCGATTTCTTTCTCGAAGGCGTCGAGCAAACCGCCAACGGTGCCGTGCATACCGCGCGACGGCTCGTGATGCTGTTTCAGCAGGATGCACAACGCGCCCAGGCCAGCGGGCGCGGTGCGGCCAACGCCTTGCGCGTGCTCGATGCGTTGCGCCGCCGCCCGTTGTGCAGCGTCAAACAACTGTGTGTAGACGCCAGCATGACCTTTCCCACCGCCGACAAGGCGCTGCAAACCCTGGCGACCCTCGGCATCGCCCGCGAACTCACCGGCCAGCGCCGCAACCGCGTGTTCGTGTACGACGGGTATTTGAATATTCTCAATGAAGGGGGCGAGCCGCTGTGAACGAAAAATGCGGAGTGAATGGCTATGCAAGGCGTAACCCTGTAAGCGCCTGTCGAAAACTCACCGAGGCCGACATCATGACGTTAGTAGGCGACGATCATTGGCTCGCCGCGCTGGATAAAGACATCCACGGCGAGATGGACCGCATCAGTCAAACCCTGACACAGCGCGTGAAGGAACTGGCCGAACGCTACGAAACGCCGTTGCCGAGCCCCATACCGAGTCCAACCCGTTGAATTAAAAAACAATAATCACCAATCCCGGCGCTACCTTAAGGCCTACACCACTGTGGCGGTTTTCTTCGGCATCGAGTGTGTAACAAAGGGTTTTTACCTTCCAGCGTCAGCGTGATGTAGGGAGTGAGTTTGTAGCGTGCGCACCACGCTTGAAGCTGGGCGAGGCCTTTTTGGGGGTACGCGCGCGGTGCATCCTTCACTTTCTCGTTGCGCGCCTCGGTTTTGGCGTCCAAGCGCTTGAGTTTGTCGGCACGGCGATCGTCTTGATTGAATTTTTAGAGGTACCCTTATTATCTATCCGCCAAATGTTTATTCTTCAAACTTACATAATGCGCCGACGAAAATAAAAAATATTCCCGCTCGCGCGCTGTTAATTCGCGCACTTGTTTGGCGGGGGCGCCTAAATATAAATATCCGCTTTTGAGGCGTTTTCCTGGCGACACCACCGCGCCCGCGCCGACTAACACTTCCGATTCCACCACCGCCGCGTCCAACACCACTGCGTGCATGCCGATCAAGCTGCGCGCGTGTATCGTGCATGCGTGCAGGATCGCGCCATGGCCGACCGTCACATCGTCGCCTATGGTCAACGCAAATCCGCCGGGAGTGAATTCATTGTCGGAGGTCACGTGCAGCACCGAGCCGTCTTGGATATTGGTGCGTGCGCCTATGCGTATGCGTTGCACGTCACCGCGCGCGACTGTCATCGGCCACAGCGAACTGTCGTCGCCGATTTCGACATCGCCGATGACCACGGCCATGTCGTCGATATAAACGTCGTTGCCCAGCTTAGGGGCGATGCCTTGAAATTTGCGTATCGGCATGTCGAGATTACTCCAGGTAAATAAGCATTTTTCTGCATAAAAACCGCTTGAGTCACACCCGCCGCGAGGCATACGGCCGGTGTAATCTTGGTAATGCAATGCACATATTTTTAGTATAGCGCGTTTTCTATCAACGCAATGTCACCAATTCTTCCGCAATACTGGGGTGTATCGCCACCGTATCATCAAAATCGCGTTTGGTCGCGCACATGCGCATGGCGACGGCGAAACCTTGTAACATTTCATCCGCCCCCATGCCGACGATATGACAACCCACGACCTTTTCATCGTTACCAACGACGATCAATTTAATCGCGACCGGACGTTTAGCGGCGGTGGGTGCGTGATACATCGGTGTAAATCGACTACTGTATATTTTTACAGTCTCGCCGAATTGCGCGCGCGCCTGTGGTTCGGTCAGTCCGACAGTGCCCACCGGCGGGTGCGCGAAGACCACCGTGGGAATCAGGCGATAATCTAAGTGTCGCTTCGTTTGCCCGCCATATAGACGATCCGCCAAACGTCGTCCCGCCGCAATCGCCACTGGCGTCAATGCGGCGCGTCCGGTGACATCGCCGAGCGCGTAAATGTGCGGAACGCACGTGTTTTGCATATCGTCGGTCTCGATATAACCTAGTGCGGTAGCCGTCAGCCCCGCCGCTTGCAAATTCAACGACGCCGTGCGCGGTCTGCGTCCTACGGCCCAAATGAGTTTGTTTATATCGAAAATAGCGTTATCCGCCACGCCGCGCAATGTCAGGGCATCGCCGAGTGCAGACAATTCACTCACCGCAGGCCAGTGGTGTATGTGTACGCCGTCATTACGCAAGCCTTCGGTCACGGTTTCGGCGATCAGCGGATCAAAGTTATTCAACACGTGGGCGTGGCGCAGAATTAAATGCACTTCCGCGCCGAGTGCGTTGAGCACACCCGCGAGTTCTACACCGATATATCCGCCACCGACGACTGCGGCTTTCTTGGGTGCTTGCGTCAACGCAAAAAAACCGTCCGAGGTCATGCCGAGTTGCGCGCCGGGGATGTCGGGGGTGATCGGTTCGCCCCCCACGCAGATAAAAATTTCGCGCCCGCTGACACGTCGCCCGGCGACTTCTAGCGTGTGGGCATCGACAAATCGCCCGACGCCGCGCACCACGTCGATGTGCAAATCGCGCAAATAACCATCGTACCACTGGGTGATGCCTGCGATATAATCCTGGCGGCGTTGCACCAAGGCGGCCCAGTCCAGCCCTTGCAGCGTGACATCGAAACCATAACCTGCGGCGTCATGCAGACGATGCGCGATATCCGCTGCAAACCACATGATTTTTTTAGGCACACAGCCGACGTGGACACAGGTGCCGCCGATCGGGCCAGCCTCAATCACGGCGGTTTTTTTGCCATAGGCTGCGGCCTTTTCGGCGACCGAAAGACCGCCGGAACCTGCCCCTAAAACTAATACATCGTAATCGTAAGTTGCCATAAAACGCGTGTATAATTAATGCAGAAACTTGTGCCCATCACTAATGCAATGCCGAGTGTTCGGTGGCCGCATCGCCGGTATTCAAGCATTACACTAAGTGATATATCCGGGCGCGTCAACGATTTTGAGGTATCACCATGACCAACCCCTTATTGATCACCTCCGGTTTGCCGGCATTTTCGCATATCAAACCCGAACATGTGTTGCCCGCGATGGAGCATTTGCTGGCGGAAAATCGCGCGCGGGTCGAGGCCTTGCTCGACGCCCATGCCGAATACACCTGGGAAAATCTGATCGACCCGATAGAAAAGCTCGACGAACGGCTGTCGCGCACCTGGTCGCCCGTCAGCCATATGAATTCAGTCGTCAATAGCGACGAATTGCGGCGCGTATACAACGATTGTTTGCCGCTATTGAGCGCCTACGCCTCGGACATGGGGCAGAACGAGCGGTTATACAAGGCCTATAAGCAAATCGCCGATAGCGCGCAATATAGATCATATGAACCCGCGCAGAAGAAAATCATCGACAATGCGTTGCGCGATTTCCGCTTGTCCGGTGTTGACTTGGATGCCGTGAAAAAAAATCGCTATAAAGAGATTATGCAGGAATTATCGGCACTCTCCGCGAAGTTCGAAGAAAACGTCCTCGATGCCACCCATGCATGGGAAAAACACCTCACCGATGAATCGCTATTGGCCGGTGTGCCGGAATCGGCGCGCGCGATGGCGGCCCAGGCGGCGCAAGAAAAAGGCCTGCAAGGCTGGTTGTTTACGCTGGATTTTCCGTTCTACTATCCGATTATCACCTACGCCGACATGCGCGAATTGCGTGCCGAAATGTATCAGGCCTATGTCACACGCGCCTCCGATCAAGGCCCTAACGCCGGGCAATGGGACAATACGCCGTTGATGGAAAATATGCTGGCCTTGCGTCACGAACTCGCGCAATTGCTAGGGTTTCCGAATTATGCCGCGCGTTCGCTGGCGACCAAGATGGCGACGCGTACCGATCAAGTATTGATGTTCTTGCAAGACCTGGCCGCGCGCTCCAAAAAGCAGGCGCATCAAGAATTGAAAGAATTGCGCGAATTTGCCGCGCAGTGTGGCGCACCCGCCCTAGAGGCGTGGGATGTGCCGTATTATGCGGAGAAATTGCGGCAGCAGAAATTTTCTATTTCACAAGAAGAATTGAAGCCCTATTTTCCGCAGCCGCAGGTGGTGGCGGGGATGTTTGCGATCGTCAAAAAATTGTTTGGCATCGACATACGCGAAAAGCCGGGGCTGGATGTTTGGCACAAAGATGTCGAATTTTTCGAGATTTTCGACGCGCAAAATGTGCTGCGCGGGCAGTTTTATTTGGATCTATTCGCGCGCGCGCACAAGCGGGGCGGGGCGTGGATGGATGAGTGTCAAACGCGCATGCAAACTCACCAAGGGACGCAAACCCCGGTGGCGTTTTTGACCTGCAATTTTTCGCCCCCGGTGGGCGATCAGCCGGCCTTGCTGACGCACGATGAGGTGGAGACCCTGTTCCATGAATTCGGACACGGCTTGCACCACATGCTGACGCAAGTGAATTATGCGGGCGTGGCGGGGATCAGCGGCGTGCCGTGGGATGCCGTGGAATTACCCAGTCAGTTTTTGGAAAACTGGTGCTGGCATCGGGAGGCGCTGGAATTGATCTCGGGGCATTTCAAGACCGGCGAGAAATTGCCCGCCGCCTTGTTCGATAAAATGCTCGCCGCCAAGCATTTTCAATCGGCGATGCAGATGTTGCGGCAGTTGGAATTTTCCATTTTTGATTTTCGTTTGCATCTCGAATACGCGGCGGAAAAAGGCGGGCGTATTTTTGAATTGTTAGACGCCGTGCGCAACGATATCGCAGTGGTTAAACCGCCTTCGTTTAATCGCTTTCCACATAGTTTTTCGCATATTTTCGCCGGCGGTTACGCGGCCGGTTATTACAGTTATAAATGGGCGGAGGTGCTATCCGCCGACGCGTTTTCGTTGTTTGAGGAGCGCGGCGTGTTCGATCAAGCGACGGGGCGTAAATTTTTGCAAAATATCCTCGAACTGGGGGGCTCGCGCGAGCCTATGGAATTGTTTGTCGCGTTTCGCGGGCGCGAACCGCAGATCGACGCCTTGCTGCGGCACAGCGGCATTTTCGAAAACGCGGCATAACGGCCATGAAAATCGCATCATGGAATGTCAATTCGTTGCGCGTGCGCCTGCCGCAATTATTGCAATGGTTGGCCAGCGAGCAACCCGATGTTATCGGCTTGCAAGAATTGAAAATGCAAGATGAGGATTTTCCCGTCAAGGAGTTGCAAGAGGCGGGATATCACGCCGTATTTAACGGCCAAAAGACCTATAACGGCGTGGCCTTGCTCAGTCGCGTGGCGGGTGATGCGGCAGTGCGCGATCTGCCGGGCTATGATGATCCGCAAAAGCGCGTGATCGCCGCCACCTATGGCGATGTGCGTGTAATCAATTTATATGTGCCGAACGGGCAAGCCGTGGGCTCGGATAAATATGAATATAAATTGCGGTGGTTAAAACAGTTACACGAATTTTTGCGATTGGAATTGCAGATGCACCCCAAATGTGTCGTGGCCGGCGATTTTAATATCGCGCCCGAAGATAGGGACGTGTACGATCCCGATGCATGGCGCGATCAAGTATTATGCAGCGCACCGGAACGCGAGGCCTTGCAAAGTTTATTCGCATTGGGGTTCAAAGACAGTTTTCGTTTGTTCGATCAGCCCGCACAATCCTTCAGTTGGTGGGATTACCGTGCCGCCGGATTCAGGCGCAATTTGGGGTTACGTATTGATCATATCTTGGTCAGTGATGTCTTGGCACCTGCGTGTCGATCCAGCCGCATCGATAAGGTCCCGCGCGCTTGGGAACGTCCGTCGGATCACGCGCCTGTGGTCGCTGAATTTGATTAGGCAAAAAAAACCCCGGCCACGATACAAAGGGGGGGTGGGCCGGGGCTCAATCACCTAGACACAAGGTTGCGTCTAGGAGTATTCCCGCTCAGGGAGGGAGAGCGGGTGAGTCAGGCGAGCGCCCAACTCCCTACATAAGATGGTCATGTTGGATAGAAGTTCCAAGGGGTAGCCGAAAATATTTCTGGTGGCGCTGAATAATGGTCGCGAGGGGCCTGAAACTAAAGGGCGCCCACGAGGGGCGCCCAAATTCCTGTCGAATAGACTTCAGCGCATCCGCTCAACAGGGTGTCCCAACGGGCTTTTAATTAACGCGTCGCGCCTGCATGATCTGCATGGCCTTTAACATGTGCAAGGCCTCATACAGCGGGTAGTCCTGTGACGCCAGGCTTTGTTCCGCTTTGGCCTTGTCGCCGGCAGTACGTTCTTTTTCCTTGGCCTTCTTGTTTTCTAAGTGTCCGGTTAAATCCGCCTCTTTGATGCGCTCCACAGGCGGCGCTTCGGTGGCCGCGACCTTGACGCGCTCCAAGGGGATGTCTGGCTCTATGCCTTCCGCTTGGATGGAGCGGCCCGAAGGCGTGTAATAGCGCGCAGTGGTTAATTTTAAGGCGGCATCGTTATTCATCGGTAAGATGGTTTGCACGGAGCCCTTACCGAAGGAGCGGCTGCCCATAATGATGGCGCGTTTGTGGTCTTGCAGTGCGCCCGCCACGATTTCCGAGGCCGAGGCCGAGCCGCCATTGATCAACACCACCAAGGGTTCGCCTTCTAAGGCGTCGCTAGACGTGGCATTGAAGGTCAGGCGTGAGGACTTATCACGGCCTTCGGTGTAGACAATCAAGCCCTTGGTCAAAAAGGCGTCCGATACCTCTACGGCCGCGCTGAGCACGCCACCCGGGTTATTGCGCAAGTCTAAGACCAGGCCCTTGAGACCGGCTTTGGCCTCTTTGCGTAAATCTTTGACGGCCTTGAGCACGTTGTCGCCGGTATTGGCCTGGAAATTACTAATGCGTACATAGCCATAACCCTCGTCCAAAATCTTACTCTTGACGCTCTTGACGCGAATAACATCGCGCGCCAAGGTCAGTTTGAGCGGTTTGTCCTCGCCTTCGCGCACGATGGTGAGGATGATCTCGCTGCCCGGTTTGCCGCGCATGATCTTGACCGCCTCATTCAACGTCAAGCCTTTGACGGGGGTCTCGTCCAAGCGGATGATTAAATCGCCGGATTTAACGCCCGCCCGTTGCGCCGGGGTGTCGTCGATGGGGGAGATCACCTTGACGAAGCCATCTTCCATGCCGACTTCTATGCCCAAACCGCCAAATTCGCCGGTGGTGCCGACTTGCAATTCTTTATAGCCTTCGGCGTCGAGGAAGGCGGAGTGTGGGTCCAGCCCCGACAACATGCCGCGGACGGCATTTTCGATCAGCATTTTATCGCTGACCGGCTCCACGTATTCCTTCTTAATCTTGGCGAACACCTCGGTGAAGGTGCGCAATTCATCTAAGGGCAGGGACACGGAATCGGTATTTTCGACCTTGCCTTTTTCCGCGAAAACGCCATGGCCTACCGCAAGAGAGACGCCGATCACAACCCCCACTGTCAACACCAATATCGAACGCGTTGTCGATTTCATCACTTACTCCAAGCCCTCATGGGCCGTCAATGTCTAAGATCGTCCTCAAGGGGTGGGCCAGCCACTCTGCCGGTAATGCCCTGAAATCCGGCGCTACAGGAGTAGCCACGCAAACCCAAATCGACGTACCTGGTCTTGCCACCTCAGGCCGCGCCTGCGGTGTCGTACATACGTGATCGCGCCACTCTAGCGATCAAGGCCCGCGTGCCGCCAACCACCGTCGCGGGTCGGTCGGTTTACCGTCATTGCGCACTTCAAAGTATAAACCAGTGGTCTCGGTGGCGGTGCCTCGGCCCACCGTGGCGACGGTTTCGTCGGCTTCAACGTGGTCGCCGACTTCTTTCACAAGTGTCTGATTATAGCCGTAAAGCGTAAGGATACCATGACTATGATCGATGATTAACACTAATCCATATCCCGGCATCCAATCGGCAAACACGATGTGGCCGCTGGCGACGCTACGCACCGGCGTGCCCTCCGGGGCGGCAATAAAGACACCCGACCATTTTAACCCACCCGCGTTGCGTGGGCGCCCGAATTCCGCTTGTACTTGGCCTTGCACTGGCCAGTGTAAGTGTCCTTTGCCCGGCGCGCGCGCCGTTGCAGGGGCGGGTTCCGTGGGCGGGTTGACCGCCAGCGCCTCCTTGAGGCTGGCCAATAAACGCTCCAACTGGGCGCCATCCTCGCGTATTTGACCCAGCTCTTGGCCCTGGGCACGTACCTGGTTGTTCATTTTGACCAGTAGTTGCTGACGGTGTTCCAATTGTCGATTGAGGGTCATGCGTTCCGTCTGTAACTCGGTCAAGCGACGCGCAATCGCGTCCTTACGTTGCAAGATAGCACGTTCCAGGCCATGGGCCTCTTGAATTTCAGTTTGTAAGCGGGTCACTTGGCCGATGCGGTGGGCATTATAGTAATTATAGTATGTTAAGACGCGCCCTAGTTTGGCGGGGTCTTGTTGGTTCAGCAAGACCTTCATATAGTTGAGCCCGCCCGTTTGATAAGTCGCGCGTAACTGGCGTGCCAGTTGTGTCCGTTGGTTGCTGATTTCGTTAGTTAGCGCGCGTTGGCGTTGTTCGAGGGTGTGCAACTCGGATTCATCGTGGCGTAGCGCGCGGTGCAGGTGGTCGATGCGCCGCGCCGCACGGGCGACATCGCGCGCCGCCGCGCGGACTTTTTCTTCGTTTTGATTGCGTATCGCCACATTTTTTGCGAGCTCTGTTTGGAGCTGGGTCATCCGGGCCTTGGTGCGCTGTTGCCGCGCCAACAGTTCGGCGGGCGTTTCTTCCGCGTAGACAAATGGGCCTAGCAGTCCGCTCAGCAAGCCTGCGGCACATAGCCAAATCCACGCGTATGGGCGCCCGACGAGAATGATGTCCCTGCCTTTGTTGTCAACCAGTGTAGCCGCTACACCGCCCGTTGCGATGCGCCGCCGGCGTTTCTAGGTGAGTTCTAACAACGGGCGCCCGTTCATTTCACGCGGGATGGCCAGGCCCATCAGATATAGCATAGTCGGGGCCACGTCGCACAAGGCCCCGGTATTTGCCATGCGCACGGCACGCTCACCTACATAGATGAAGGGCACGGTATTAATCGTGTGCGCAGTATGTGCTTGCGTATCATCCTCGCTGCGCATCATCTCGGCGTTGCCATGGTCGGCGGTAATCAAGGCCTCGCCACCCACCTTCCGCACGGCCTCAAGCACACGGCCTAGGCAGGCGTCTAAGGCCTCGATGGCTTGTATGGTGGCCGCCATATTGCCGGTGTGGCCGACCATATCGGGGTTGGCGTAATTACAGATGATGGTGTCGTAGGTCTCGCTGGCGATGGCCGCGACCAGTTTATCGGTGACCTCGACAGCGCTCATGTCGGGCTTGAGGTCGTAAGTGGCGACATTGGGCGAATTGACCAGGATGCGGTCTTCGCCGATAAACGGGTGTTCTTCGCCGCCATTAAAAAAGAACGTCACATGGGCGTATTTTTCGGTCTCGGCGATGCGCAATTGGCGCATTCCCAGCCCCGCGATATAGGCACCAAACACATTCGACAGGCGCGCCGCAGGGAAGGCGACTTGGGACGCGAATTCTTCACTATATTCGGTCAGGCTGACAAACGCACCAATGTGCGGTGTCGCGGCGCGCGCGAAGGCGCTAAATGCGGGTTCGATAAAGGGGCGCGTAATCTGCCGCGCGCGGTCGGAACGGAAATTCATAAAGATCACCGCGTCGCCGTCTTGTATCGTCACGGGTTGACTGCCGTGCGGCACGATGGCGGTGGCCTTGACGAATTCGTCGGATTCGCCGCGTTCGTAGGCGGCCGCCAGCGCCGCCATGGCGTTGGGGGCCGAATAATCGCCGTGGCCGGTCGTGATCAAATCATAGGCGGCCTTGATGCGCGGCCAGCGGTGGTCGCGATCCATGGCGTAATAGCGGCCGATCACCGACGCGAAACGCCCGCCGCCGCTGCGCGCGAACACAGCCTCGGTGGCCTTGATCGACTCGGCGGCGCTTTTTGGCGGGGTGTCGCGGCCGTCTAAGAAGGCGTGCAGATAGACCTTTTTGGCCCCGCGTTTGACCGCCAGCTCGATCATGGCCTGCATGTGTTCTTCATGGCTATGTACCCCGCCGGGGGATAGCAAACCCATGATATGTATCGCTTTATCATTAGCGCGCGCGGCATCGACGGCATCCGTCAGGGTGCGGTTGGCGAAAAACGAACCGTCCTTAATGGCCAAGGTTACGCGGGTGAATTCTTGGTAGACCACGCGCCCCGCGCCGAGGTTGAGGTGCCCGACTTCGGAATTGCCCATCTGGCCGCTAGGCAGGCCGACGGCCGCCTCCGAGGCGCGAATAAGGGTGTGTGGGCGATGCCCCCACAATTGATCCCAAACCGGCTTGCGCGCCGCATAGATCGCGTTATAGGTGGGGGATTCGCTATAACCCCAGCCATCAAGTATGATAAGAACGACAGGTTTTTTTGGATGAGTCATACTGTTCAATGTGTCAGATTTTTCCAGCGTTACCGCGCGTTAGACAAGGACTAAATCGAAAGATTTTCGCCTATACTCATAAAATTGCATTAAAACCCTTTCCTTCAGAGTATTATTGTATTATGTTTTAATTATATTTCGTAAGTGTTACATGCTCGTAGTGATCACAACAATTTCAGGGTGTACCGTATGGTCAAGACCTCGCACGACGAACTAATCACGACCGATGAAGACATTGATCGCGCGTCGCAATCCATTAAGGCCATGTCCCACCCATTGCGCCTGAAGATATTATGCACCTTGGGGGACCAAGAAGTCAGCGTACAAGATATCGTCGATAAAGTAGGCACGTCGCAGAGTAATATTTCCCAACACTTGGCCATTCTGCGCGACAAAGGTATATTGAGTTCCCGCAAAGACGCCAATCGCGTGTATTACCGTGTCGGCGATGCGCGTACCCTGCGCCTGATAGGCATGATGCGCGAGGTGTTTTGCGGCCAAGGCGCGTGACCGATGTCGCGGCGGCGATTTTAGCATCTTTTGACACGTCCGATAAAGCGGTCTTATGTTAGAATTCACAAGAGGGTACCTCTAAAAATTCAATCAAGACGATGATGGCAAGGCGAAAAGCGGCGAAAATGCGCGGTTTACACGCAGTAAATGGGCAATTTGAGCCACTTTTCAACGCCGCCAGCGCGGCTTCAGTGAATTTTTAGAGGTTCCCAATAGATTAATTCAGGGCCTTGCGCCCGCGTGGTAGGATCATGGAACAATTACCAAATTTTGTGATGAATCATTGGGTGCTGGTGGGTGCCCTGGTAGTATTGAGCGGCTTGTTGATTAACAACCTGGTCGGTGGCCGCCTCGGTGGCGTGGCGGATGTCGATACCCAAGAGGCCATACGCCTGATCAATCACCAGAATGCCATGGTGCTGGACGTGCGTACGCCGGACGAATACAAACAAGGGCACATCTTGCGCGCGCTGAATATTCCCCTGGGTCTGATGGATGCGCGCATCACTGAGATATCGAAATATAAAGAAACCCCGGTGGTGATCAATTGCCGTAGCGGTCAGCGTTCCGCGCGGGCGTGTAGTATGTTAAAAAAACATGGGTTCACCCAAGTTCACAATTTAGCAGGCGGTATTCTGGCTTGGGAGAAGGCCAACCTGCCATTGACCACAAAGTAAACTTACGATGCCACGAATCGAAATTTATACTACCCCGCAGTGCCCTTTTTGCGTACAGGCCAAACGCCTGTTGGCAAAAAAAGGGGTCGAATTCGTCGAGTATAACGTGGCAGTGGATACCGCACGTCGTCGAGAGATGGAGGCGCGCAGCCAGCGTCGCACGGTGCCGCAAATATTTATCGATGATTTTCATGTCGGTGGCTGTGATGATTTATATGAGCTGGAAGGCGACGCTAAATTGGATCCGCTACTGGGGCGTGCAGGTTAATTATTATGAGCGCAGCCCTACATATCGTTTGCCCGCATTGCGCGCAAGTCAACCGCATGCCGCAGGCGCGGCTCGGCGAGGGCGCGAAATGCGGCGCGTGTCGTCAGTTGTTGTTTACCGGTCAGCCGGTAGCGGCGACGGCGGCGCAATTCGACGCCCATATTCAACGCAACGAGATCCCCGTGGTGGCGGATTTCTGGGCCGCATGGTGTGGGCCGTGTCGCGGTATGGCGCCGGTATTCGCACACGCGGCCAAGGTAACGGAGCCGCGCGCGCGGTTCTTGAAGGTGGATACGGAGGCCGAACAGTCCTTGGCGTCGCGTTACAATATACGCAGCATACCAACCTTGGTGATTTTTAAGCATGGACAAGAATTAAATCGCGTGGCAGGGGCCTTGGATGCGGGGAATTTCGAGCGTTGGTTGGCGCAATATATTTAAATTCGATTGAATGACGCATTGATCTCCGGGTCAGACGCCATAGTTATTGTATATTTGGATGAGGGAAGTAAACAATGAATGATCTAACGCGCGGTGACCATCAAGATTCCGAGCCGGCCAATAAAGAGTTCACCATACAAAAAATATATACCAAGGATTTGTCTTTCGAGACGCCCAATTCGCCGCAAGTATTTCGTGAAAAATGGGAACCCGATGTCAATGTGCAGTTGGGTACTACGACGGCCGTGCTGGACAATCAATACGCCGTGCATGAGGTTATTTTGTCGGTGACGGTAACCGCAAAATTAGGCGAAAAAACCGCGTTTTTGGTCGAAGTTCAGCAGGCGGGAATTTTTACCATGCGGGGTTACACGACTGACGAATTGGGCGTGCTCGTGGGCAGTTTTTGTCCGAATATTTTGTTTCCATATGCGCGTGAAACGGTGTCCGATTTGGTGACGCGGGGCGGCTTTCCGCAGTTGTTGTTGGCGCCTGTCAATTTCGATGCGTTATATCAACAACATTTACAAAATCAACGTGAACAAATATCACCCCAAGCGCCCGCGCTCAAGCATTAATCAATGACGCACACGGATGTTCGCACCTTTGTCGTGATAGGCGCCGGGTCGTGGGGGACGGCCTTGGCGCTATTGTTGGCGAATAATGGACACCGGGTGCGGCTGTGGGGACGCGAGCGCGCGCATCTGACAACCTTGAGTAGACAGGGTTGTAACGCGCGTTATCTGCCCGGCATACCGTTTCCTGAAAATTTACATGCGGTGGTCGAGTTGGAAACCGCCGTACGCGGCGCGGATGCCGTGTTGATCGCGGTGCCCAGTGAAGGCTTTCGCGAATGTGTACAGCAATTGCGCGCCCATTTGGCGGTGGATGCGCGCATCTTATGGGCGACCAAAGGGTTAGAGGCGGGCTCGCAAAAATTATTGCATCAAGTCTTGGCGGAGGAGCTGCCGCGCAGTGTCTACGCGATCATTTCCGGCCCCACCTTCGCGAAAGAGGTGGCGTTGCAATTGCCGACGGCGGTGACAGTGGCCGCGCCGGATCTTGAATTCGCGCAGCAGGTGGCGTTATGGTTGTGCAATCCGATGTTTCGCGCCTACACCAGCACCGATGTCACCGGCGTCGAAGTCGGTGGCGCGGTGAAAAATATAATGGCCATCGCGGCAGGCATCGCCGACGGCTTAGGATTTGGCGCCAATACACGTGCGGCGTTGATTACGCGCGGGTTGGCCGAAATTCAGCGTTTGGGCGTCGCCTTGGGGGGCAGTGCCGAAACTTTTATGGGGTTGACGGGCTTAGGCGATTTGGTGCTGACATGTACCGACAATCAATCGCGTAACCGGCGTCTGGGGCTCGCCATCGCCGCTGGGCGCGCGATAGATCAGGCGGTCGCGGATCTCGGTCAAGTCGCCGAAGGCTACCCTACGGCGCGTGAAGTGTACACGCTGGCGCGGCACGTGGGCATTGAAATGCCCATCGTCGAACAAGTTTACCAAGTGCTATACCATCAACGCGAACCTAAGGTGGCGGTATACGCATTATTGGGGCGAGCGCTGCGCTCGGAGCAATAAGAAATCTTTACGGCATTGGGTGCGTGCATTACTGGCAACTGCTCTACCGTTGGAGGGTCGAGCGCAAGCACAATAAGGATGTACGGTTGAGTTACAGCGTGATCGGGGGGAGTGATGCGCCAATATATTTTATGGATAATATGTGCGTGCGGCAGTGTTGGGGTAGTCAACGCGGCGGGTTCGTCCACGACGATTAGCGTAGTGCAACGCTACGAGGCCTTATCTCTGCCGACCGATGGGCGCGCATGGGTATTGGCGGGCGGTGAAGCCAATAATGTGCCTACAGTCGAATATGTGTTGCAAGGCCAAAGTTTGAATGCGTGGACATCGCTAGTCACAATTCAATACGCGGCGGGAACGTTTGACGACGCCCAGATAAACCAAATATTGCGCGCCACGCATGCGGAATTAGAACGCGATTGCACCAGTCTTAAATGGTCGGATGGCCTTGCCACGCCCGAGTCGGTGCAATATGAATGGCGGCATTATGGTTGCCGGGGATACCCGGCGCAACATGAGTTAGTGAAAATAATCAGAGGGCGTCACGGCTTGTTCGTCATGCACTATGTCGAAAAGGCCTTGCAATTAAATCCGGAAATGCGTAATCGTTGGTTAATGGCCTTTGATAAGGCCGAGATCATTGAATTCAAATAAAGGGAACCTCTAAAGAGACTCTCAGGAGTATTGATGAAAAAAAACAATTACATCGAACCGCTCACCTGGTTGCGTGGGATCGCGGCGCTGTTCGTGATTTTTTCCCATAGTTTGCGCGCCTCGAATGTGTCTTATAGCGCGGGTGATACGCCCGCCGATGTGGGAGTGTTTCGCGCCTTGGATTTGGGCGATATGGGTGTCACCTTGTTTTTTGTATTAAGCGGCCTAACGCTCTATCTCAGCAACGGGGCTATAGCCACGGCGCGTGATGCCATGGGGTTTTATATTAAACGGTTTTTGCGAATTTGGCCCGCATTTGCGGTCGCGTTGCTTGCCTATATCGCATTTAATACCTATTTTAAAACGCAATATCACGGACCGGAAAATTACTGGATAGGCCAGCATGTGCGGCCGTTTAGTATAGAGGATATTGTTCGCTATCTTACGCTCGTATTCAACTTTACCGGCCCGACGGGCTTGTTTAGCGGCGCGTTGTGGACCTTGCCGGTAGAGTTCCAATATTATTTAGCGTTTCCTGTCGCGTTATGGCTGGCGGCCAAGTTCGGGCCGGTGGCATTGGTGGTTCTAAGCGGTGTATATCTAGCGCTGGGCAATTTCGCCTTTATTCCGCAGAGCGGCCAGAGCATGTTTCAAATGGCGTATTCGTTTTTTGGTGGGATATTTATCGGTATTACTATGCAAAATAGGCAGTTCCGTGTGCATTGGCTGTTAACCGTTTGCGTGTCGATAATGTTAATTACTTTGGTATCGCTGGTGCAAAATAAATGGGTTCAATTACCGGATTTACCGTTTATTCGCAGCGACAGAAATTTGCTCATTTTATCTTCTCTGGCCATAGTGCTGCTGTTATTTAAATCCGATTTTTCTATGACGCCCGGTTGGGCGAGGCGCATTCTAAAAAAATATGGCGATATCTCATACAGCACGTATTTATTTCATCAGTTGTTCGTAGGCGCCACCGTATTGTTGTTTATTAAATTTAACATTACTGGAAACATCAAGCCATGGCTGGTGCTGGGTGTTACGGTAGGCGGGACTTATTTTGTAGCCAGTTGGTCATATCGCTATATCGAACGCCCATGCATGGAATATGCGCGCGGATTGGTAGCGAAAAAAGCCGCTGTTTAATAAACCGCAGGGTCGCCGGTGTCTGGAATGCGGCCGGCGTTTTTTAGCGCCAATAATTTTTCTATGCTCTGGTGTAGCGTTTTATATGCCGTTTCAATTTCGATAAATGCGTTGGATTTGATAGCGGCTTCTAATGCGCGCGCGGCAGTACACAATTCTATGGTTCCGCAGGCGCTTGAAGACCCGCCGAGTTTGTGCGCGATGCGTTGCAGCTCAGTGTGTGCATGGGTGTTAAATGCGTGGAGTAAGGCGTTGCGTTGGGCCGGTAAGTCTCTCAATAACATATCGCGCACCTCGCGCCACAAGCCGGGCCTGCCGAGGGAGTTTTTGATGCCATGTGCAGGGTCGATAATGGCCAATTTACCGTTCGTCGGTGCGACGACGGTATTAGCCGGAAGTGGAAGTGGCTTGGTGGTGTTTCCCACCCAATGTTCGAGGGCCAGTTGCAACGCCTTTGCGTTGAGTGGCTTAGACAAATAATCATCCATGCCGGCGGCAAGAAATCTTTCCCGATCGCCTCCCAGCGCGTTCGCGGTTAATGCGATAATAGGAACCTGCGAATTTTTCCCCGCCAATGCGCGTATCGCCTTGGTTGCCGCGACGCCATCCATGACCGGCATATGTATATCCATTAAAATCAGGTCATAAACAGCGGTTTGCGCGGCATTTATCGCAAACCGGCCGTTTTCTGCGGTGGTTACCTCTGCGCCGAATTCGCTAAGCAATATGGCGGCGAGTTTTCTATTGATCTCGTTGTCTTCCACGACCAACGCCCGAAATGAAGGTTGTTTGTCTAAATGGACTTTTGCGGTTGTGTAGTGGTCGGCACTGGAGGCCAGTTTGTCCTTTACAAAACAATTGACCAATTCATTAAACAGGTCGGAGCTCTTGATCGGTTTAAACAGAACGCCGTTAAATTCGCCTCTATCTAAGGTCTCAGGCCGATTGTCGGCGCTCAGATTGCACAATAGTACCGTATGCAAATGGGCGATTTCGCTATTGCGGCGTATCGCGTCGAGCATATCCTCGGCGGTTGAATCAGGCAAATCATTTTCTATCAGCAATATATCAAAGAACCGCCCACCGCTTTTCGCCGCTTCAAGCAACGCAAAAGTGCCGGCACCGGAGTGTGCGAGCGTTGCGTCGATACGCCACGATTGCAAATTATCTATTAGACTTTGACCTACAACATTATTGGCTGTAGACACCAGTACTTTGAGTCGAGAAAGCTTTTCGTGTACTTCGGTTGCCTGGATGGGTGTTCCGCGTGCAAGGTCCAGAGTTATCGTAAACGTCGAACCTTTGTTCTCTACGCTATCCACCTCAATAACGCCGTTCATTAGGTCCAATAGTTTTTTGGATATTACCAGCCCCAAACCGGTGCCGCCGTGTTTGCGTGTAGTCGAGCTGTCTGCTTGCGTAAAGGCGTGAAAAAGCTTGGTTTGAACGGCATTGGACATGCCAATACCGGTGTCTTGAACCGTGACGCGGGCGATGACGCGGTAGTCGTTGTGTTTAATGATTTCCGATCGGATCGTCACCGATCCCCGTTCGGTGAATTTAATGGCATTGCCGACAAGGTTGGAGATGACCTGGGTTAGGCGCGCGGGGTCTCCACGGACTATGGTCGGTGGCATGCTGGAGCACACCAAGGTCAAATCGAGATGTTTGGCCTCGGCATTTGCGGCATGCAGCGTAATAGCACTTTCGATTACTTGGCACAAATCCATATCTACGGATTCTATATTCATACGACCGGCTTCTATTTTTGAGAAGTCTAAAATGTCATTGATGACCGTCAACAGCGTCTTTGCAGAGATGTCGATGGTTTTCAAATATTCGTGTTGCGTGCGGTCCAGCGTGGTTTTGCCCAAGAGACCTAAAAAACCCAATATGCCATTGAGCGGAGTGCGTATTTCATGGCTCATATTGGCGAGAAAAACGCTTTTCGCGGAGTTGGCCGCCTCGGCGCTAATGCGCGCGCGTATGGCCTCCTCTTTCTCCGCATCGCGTTGCCGCACGCCCGCGATGGCAGCGCTGATCGCGTCGGTAATCGCGGCAATTTCGCGGTCTGTGGATTCGCTTTTGATAACCACATTGAAATCGCCATGGGCGACTTTTTGCAACGGAATTTCCAGATCGGCCAGCGGCCGTAGCGCCCGGCGCACGCTGCCGCGACCGATCAGAATTGACATTAGGGTGATCATACTCAGTAGAATGGCGCCGGATATTATCGCTGTACTGACCATGCTGCGGGCGGGGCGCAAATCCACATTAAGTTCCACCCAGCCGATGGTTTCGGAATTCTCTCCCCGCGTTGACGCAAGGCCTATGTCCAGCAAATCATCATTTTCCAGCGCCTGTGTTTTAATCGGGGCAATAATCTGTATTGCGGATACTACACCCAGGCTACGCGATACTAGGGTAGTTCCATCAATTGATTTCTCGGCTTGATTGCGTATGGAGTCGTCGATGATGTGCGGTGGAGTAGTAAAATCCGGCTTACTATAGCCGCCCAGTATTTTGGTTCCGGCCAAGTCGTAATACTGTACGCTACCGATCGCGGGCAAGCGGTTCGCTTCAGTAGCGATGTGTTGCAGGGCCGTGCCGATTTCTCCAAAATATATAAGAGTGCCTAAGTCGTCGAAGCGTTGCAACAGTTGGGCGGCCTGGCGCGTCATACCGCGCTCGATGATCATATTCGAAAACATCCATAATCCGGCCGTCGTGACGCTGTAGCCTATAAAACTCAGCATAAAAAATACGCGTACAATCCGCGTCGAAACGCTGGATGCGCGCGAGGCCTTATTGCGCTTGAAGATAGCCATCATTGTCTATCCAAATACGCGATGACATATCGCGCGTCAATTGATCAGTCATGCGTTCGTTAATTTTAATTTTGGCTTTGGTCAACGGTGTGACCGATGTTTGCGTGAAACTGCCGTTAGTTTCTATTTCTCGTATACGCATCATCAGCGCGGCGACTATTTCCTCCTCGTCCGCGATAGCGCTCAGCGTAGCGCCGTTTTTCAACAGCGTCGGCGAAAATGCCAATACCTGGACCTCGGATTTTATTGCTTGTATCAAGACTTCGTTTATTGTTTGGGAGCTTAATATGCTACTGTCCGGCGCCAACCATAAACCTTGAACTTCTTTAGAAAGTTGCGCGAATGCGGGGATCAATTCGCGGCTCGCCGAGACTTCCCGGTGCAACAATTCTAAGCCATGTTTGTGGGCGATGCGCAGGGCCTCGGTAACCACGCGCGCCATGTGTTCGCTCGTGAACATCGCAATACGTTTAAGTTTTGGGTTTAATAACTTCCAATAATAAAACTGCTTTTCCAACGAAGGGATGGCGCTGACCCCCGTCATCCACGGCGTAATTAAACTGAAATCGTCATAATTGAGAACTTGGCAAAAAATAACTTGCTTATTATTTAATTGCTGGCGCGCCGCTTGCGCCGCAAGCAGGCCTATCGCGACCACGATTTTTGGGTCTTGAGCGCGCATATTGGCGACGATATCAACGGCTTTCTGGCGATCACCCAGCAGGTTGGTGACTACGGATGTGCCCGGATATCTGCTGCGCACCGCTTCCGCCACATTCACAAGCGCGGGCTTGTTGTCGCTGATAAGTAAAAGAATATCCGCATCCGCCGTGGTCGCCCACAGCGCTATGCTGCAATAAAAGAACAGGGCGCGCCGTTTCAGACAATCAAACTCCTTAAATATTGCCTGAATTAGCGGCTTAGAAACCTGTAAATTAACCCATATCTACATTAAGTATGTTCAAATTTGCGCGATATACCTTAAGGTGATGATTAGTCCGACGGTTTGTTAAGGATGCATATGGCGCTTTGTCTGGTGGTAGATGACAGTGAAATAGATCGCTTGTTAAACACTGAGGCGTTAAAGCACTTGGGGTACACCACCCATTCCGTCGGGTCGGGCGCCGAGGCATTGCGCTGCCTAAAAGAGCATGTTTACGCCTATGTGCTGTGCGATATGTCGATGCCGGATATGAGCGGATTGCAAATACTGACAGAGGCAATGCTGTTGCGAGACGCGCCTCCCTTTATTATGGTGACGAGTCAGGGCGAGATAGAATCTGCGGTGCAGTCTTTACAAAAAGGGGCCTATGGCTATCTCCCCAAACCTTTGCGTGAAGACTCTTTAAAGAAAGCCTTGAAAAATGCGGAGATAAAGCGATCTCGAGAGCAAGCGGCGCAACATCAAATGGCGTCATTGCGCAGTACGGACGCGCTGACGGGCCTTTATGTAAAGGAAGAGTTTGAACGCCAAGTCCAAGACCGCCTAAGCTCGCAAAGGCGCAGCGATCATCCCGCCTTGTTGGTGTTGATAAATATAGACGGCGTACGCTTTATCAATAGCACGTTCGGACACAATGCGGGTGACGAGGCATTGATGGGCGCGGCGCACACTATGCGCGGCTTAATCCGGCCCACCGATGTCGCCGCAAGAATCGGCGGCGACGTATTTGCGATTTTCTTGGGAGGGATTGGCGATCTAGACGCCGGAAAGAAGTTGGATAACATCCGGGAAACCTTCGAAAAAAAACTGTTGACCATCGCGGGTCGTGAGTGTGGGGTTACTGTTACGATGGGCGCGGTATCGACCGGCGCTAAGCAAAATACCGCCTCCGAATTGGTGAATAACGCGGACATCGCCCTCGCACAGGCAAAAAAACATGGTAGCAATAGATGGCATATTTATAGTACAGAGGACGACGCGTATAAGCTGGAGTTGGGGCTGTTGTTTAATAGCGTGGAGAGCATAAAAGAGGCGCTCTTGAACGACGCTTTTGAATTGCACTACCAGCCCATCGTCGATCTAACGGACGGCACCGCCAATCATTACGAGGCGTTGCTGAGGATGTATGATACGAATAAAAAACTGGTCCAGCCGGACGTTTTTATCAAAACAGCCGAGCGGTTCGGGCTGATAAATAAAATAGACAGATGGGTGATCGCGAATTGCATCAAAAAACTTGCCGAGTTAAACGCCGAAGGCAAGAAGATGTTCCTGTCGATAAATATTTCCGGCGCGACCCTCGATGACGCCGACGTATTGAATGAAATTGAGGAACTTTTGCGGGACAGCCGCATAGATGCCTCGGCGATTACGTTTGAAATCACCGAAACGGCGGCGTTTCACAATTTATCTATGGTGCAAAAATTTATCGGTCGGGCTAAAGAATTGGGGTGTAGATTCGCGCTCGATGATTTCGGAGTGGGGTTTTCATCTTTTTATTATATCAAACAATTAAATGTCGATTTTTTGAAGATCGACGGATCGTTTATACGCAATGTATTGGATAATCCCAACGATCAAGTGTTCGTGCGCGCCATGGTCGAGATCTCCGAGGTGTTTGGCATGCAAGTGATCGCGGAGTGGGTGGAAAACGCGGCGACCGCGAATTTGCTGCGCCAATACGGCGTGGGATTCGGGCAGGGGTGGCATTTTGGAAAGCCGACACCGCAATTGTCTTAAGTTGCCTAGCCGTCATCTACGCCGGTCAATGATAGTGATACAATAAGGTCTGGTTTGCTCTAAGAGGCGTACTCAGCGCGTATGTTCGGTACCTCGCATAGAAATGTGCCTTTATGGCTGGAAAACAACGTGATTTTTAGAAAGTTGTTTATCCTTCGCAAGTTATTTTTTAGCCGCAATCGCTTTAGTCATTACGCAGGTGCGGCGGAAGATGTTGCCATTGCACGCCTATTCCATAAGAATTATCAAGGATTCTTTGTGGACGTGGGTTGCTATCATCCGATCAAATTCAGTAACACTTGGCTGCTCTATAAACGCGGGTGGCGCGGAATAAATATTGATATCGATTCGATTAAAGTTGAAATGTTTAATTATGTGCGTAGGCATGATATTAATATTCAATGCGCGGTGAGCGGAAAAAACGGCGTGGCGACGTTTTATAAACAGGGGTTTTTTTCGCAAATTAGCAGTTTGGAGCCGACAGTTGGCAATACACCGAGCCGGGTGCTAGAGGTGGAATGTCGTACCCTGAGTTCGATACTTGACTCCACCAGATATAAGAATAGAGGAATAGATTTGTTGTCCATAGACGCCGAAGGCCATGATTTGGAGGTGTTGCAGTCCTTGGATTTCGCGCGTTACGCGCCCAGCCTGATTGTGGTAGAGACGCACGATGGGACATTGGATGTGATAGAGCGATCGGCGTTGTACAAATATCTGCGTAGTATGGAATATACCATGGTTGGGTGGTGCGGCGAGTCGTTGTTGATGGCGGGCAAGGCCTTACAACAAAAGCTAACGCCGCACGGTGGTGGCGGCCCATCGCGAGGCGGAGTGTCGGCCTAGGTGTAAGGGCGGATATGGCAGGGCATTTCCTTGATTATGGCACCGTAATTGCTGGGTTTGTTGGGCTCACAGGGCCGGGTGTCCAAAACTTTGAACCCGTTCACAAATAATTAGTCAATATAATCAAATAGATATCAATAAATTGTCTATAAGGGATGGAAATTCTTCGTAAAGCAGGTTAATTTGTGAAATTAATCCGCCGATAAGTGTGTTAGTAAATACTGCGTTGTGACCCCTTAGGCGGCTACGGGATGTGGCGTCTTTGGGTGATGAGTAACCCGCCGGCCCGGTGGGTCGAAGAATATTTTTTGGAGTTGTGCGAGGCTGCGATGTATAAATTGGGACTGATTATTGGCTTGCTTGTTTCCGTTGTTCCCGGCTGGGCGGAGACTGCGGTGGAAGATTTAGTTCCCGCGCCGGCCCCGGATCAAGCGGTTACGCAGGCATTGACCGATAAAATGAATGCGGTCGGCGAAGTGTCGCGCGACCAGTGGAAGGGTTGGAATCGGGTCGATTTAAACCCCGCGCGTTTGCGTTTAAATTCGTCTACCGCGATGGTAGTCGATCAAGCGACGGGCGAGCTTGTCTTCGGTAAAAACGCCGATCAAAAAATTCCTATTGCGTCGATCACCAAGTTGGTGACGGCGATGGTGATACTAGACGCCAAATTGGCCTTAGATGAACGCATCGAAATCACCAAAAATGATCGTGATCGCTTGCGCGGCTCACGTTCGCGTTTGCGTCCCGGACAAGTATTCGCGCGCGGCGAGTTATTGCAGTTGGCCTTGTTGGCGTCGGAAAATCGCGCCGCTGCGGCGTTGGGACGCAGCTTTCCGGGCGGCAAGTCCGCCTTTGTTAAAGCCATGAACGAGAAGGCCGCGCAATTGGGTTTGCGGCATACGCGATTTTCAGATCCCACGGGTTTGAATAGCAATAATGTTTCGACGGCGCGCGAATTAGTGAAAATGGTGCAGGCCGCATATGAATATCCCTTTATCCGCGACGCCAGCACAGCGCCGTCGATGCGGGTGACCACGGGTAAGGCGCGGCGCGCCATGAAATTCGGCAATACCAATCGCTTAGTGCGCAACGACAATTGGCATATCGGATTGTCTAAGACGGGGTACATTTCCGATTCCGGTTATTGCTTGGTGATGCAGGTCGAGATCAGCAATCGCCCGTTGATAGTCGTATTGCTGGATTCCTGGGGCAAACAAAGCCGCATCGGCGACGCCAAGCGTCTCAGAAAGTGGTTGGAGAAGGCCGTCGAGGAACAATCGGCGTAAATCCGGGTTTAAAAATTTTAGAAAACGCCCGCATCTGCGGGCGTTTTCGTTTTATATCGCTGCAAAATAAAGATCATAACGCGTATTGTCGCTGTGGATGCTGGCCTGGGGCGGCGTCGCGTCTAGCGTCGGCGCGCCTTTAGGCCGCTTGACCACCACGCGCCTTCGTGCGATTCGCATCGCCCAATGCAGGCAATTCGGTGCGTCCATATCATCGCCTACGACGGCCCGCAAGGCGCGCATGTCTTTTTTCACCAAGGCCGATTTTTCGCGGTGCGGATACATCGGGTCTAAATAGACGACATCGGGATAATCCTGGGGCGCTAAGGCTTGCATATAAGCCACCGCCTCGCAGCCCCCGTGCAAGTGCATACGCGCCGCAAGATCGGCGGTGGCGGGGTTTGCCAGGGCGCGGCGCAGGCCATCCTCTAACAGCGCGGCGATGATAGGCGAGCGCTCAACGAGTGTGACCGTGCAACCCAGATTGGCGAGCACCATCGCGTCACGGCCCAGACCGGCTGTGCAATCTAACACGTGTGGACGCGTCGCGTCTTTAATGCCTATGGCGCGCGCCAAGGGCTGACGTTTTCCGCCGCCATGGACGCGTCTATAACCCAGGCGTCCATCTACAAAATCGACGCGGATGGGCGATGTCCCATGTTGCCGCAATTCGATATGCGTGGCGGTGAAACACAAACACCATGCGCATGGCGTAGCATCATCGACTATGGTTAGATGGTATCGCGTCGCCCAGGCCGTCGCTTCCTCGATGCGTGCCGGTACCAATGCGCACACGGCAATGTCATGCATGTGGAACAATAGTTACTGCACTTGCACGTCGTCGAATTCAAGTTTGTGTGCGTAGATTTGCATGGGTCCGCCCGTTACCGGTTCTATCATGGTCACGATCTGGCTGGAACTTTTTTTGGAATTGGCGTACCACACCCGATAATTGACGATAAAAAACGTGCCGCTGTAGCGTATATCCATTTGCTGATCGGAGACTTCGTAGCGCTGCATCTTGCCGCGCTTCTTTTCCACGCCCTGCAAATAATCGCGCCAGCCTTCTTCGCTGTGGGTCATAAAGAAATCGCGTGCGTAAAATTTCCATGCCGCGTCGAAATCGCTCGCTTTTAAGGCGTCCATGTAGAGGTTGGTTTGTTGTACGGCCATGGCCGATTTGCCGGTATCTTTGCTTTGAGGCCGACTGCAGGCGCTAAGCAGCAACGCGCAGATGCAGAAAAATGTAGCGATTTTTTTCATATCTTCATCCTTTGAAACGCAATAACATGGTTTCGACGCGATTTTGTTCCAAGCGTACACGCAATTCGTTTAGTTTTTTTAAATCTTGGAAAGGCCCGGCTTGGACGCGATACCAAGTTTCGTCGGCACTGATTTTTACGGCATGAATAGACGCTTCCACGCCGAGCAAGGCCAACGTCGCGCGTTGCCTGTCGGCATCGGCTTGGCTGCGAAAAGCGCCCGCCTGTAACACATATTTGCCGGGTTGCGTGACCTGGGCCTGGGCGGGTGACGGTGGTTTCACGCCGTTAGGTTGCGGCGTTTGCTTGGGCGCTTCGGGGACTACGACTTCCATTTCCGGCAACATGTGATAAAACTCGAAGCGCGGCTTATTGGCCTCCATTTTCGGGGTTTTGGACGGCCCACCATCGTCTACGTTTGGTTTGGCGGGGGCGCTGGCTGCGTGGTAATTCTCATTGATATACACTAAAAACGCCACGAACAAACCCACGCAGAGACCTAAGGCCAACCACCACAGTGCGCGCCCTGGGCGGCTTTTGCCGGCCACGGATTTGCCTTTGCGCAACGGCGATTGGGTGGCCTGGGTGTTGTCGGTGCGTCGCATGTGCTACATCGTCTCCGGCGCGGCGACGCCTAAGAAACCCAGCCCGGTGGCGATTACCTGTGCCGTCGCCGCAATCAGATTCAGGCGCGCATCGCGCAACGCCGCGTCATCGACGATAAAGGTGTGCGCATTATAATAGGTGTGGAATTCATTGGCCAAATCGCGCAAGAAATAACAGAGTTGATGCGGTTCGTGCGCCAGCGCGGCGTTTTCGACCACCTCCGGGAACCGCGATAGGCTCACCATCAAGGCTTGCTCGTGATCTTCGTGTAGGCGATGCACATTTTCCAAACCCAGCGCGATAGCGCGTGTAAAACCCTTTTCTTGCAACTGCCGCATGACGCTGCTCACGCGCGCATGGGCATATTGGATGTAGTACACGGGATTGTCGTTGCTTTGCGATTTCGCCAAATCCAAATCGAAATCCAAGTGTTGCTCGGCTTTGCGCATCACGTAAAAAAAGCGTGCCGCGTCGTTGCCGACTTCATCGCGCAGTTCGCGCAAGGTCACGAATTCGCCGCTACGGGTGGACATTTGTACGCGCTCTTGGCCGCGATACAGGATGGCGAACTGCACCAGCAACACATCCAACTTGGACGCATCCGTACCCATCGCCGTGAGCGCGGCCTTGACGCGCGGGACATAACCGTGGTGATCGGCGCCCCACACGTCAACCACGCGATCAAAACCGCGTGCAAATTTTTCGAGATGATAGGCGATGTCGGACGCGAAATAGGTGGTCTGACCGTTTTCACGCACCACCACGCGATCTTTTTCATCGCCGAAGGCGGTGGATTTAAACCACAGCGCGCCGTCTTTTTCGTAGACATAATCGCTGGCGCGTAAGCGCGTTAAGGCGCGTTGGATCGCACCTGTGTCCGCCAGCGAGCGTTCCGAATACCATTGTTCATATACGACGCCGAATTCCGCCAAATCGTCGCGTATATCGTCGAGGATAGAATTCAAACCGGCGTCGAACACCACGCGATAATCGGCGTCACCCAGCAATTGTTTGGCGCGTTCGATACGCGCGTCGATATGGCGCTCTTTGTCGCCGTCGGGTTGTCCTTCATCGGGGGGCAGGCCGCGCATTAATTGCGCGGCATCGCGGCGCAGGCGCTCGCCTTGTGATTTGCGCAATGCGGCGGCGATGTCTTTGACATAGGCGCCTTTATAAGCATTCGCGGGAAATGGAAAAACTTCGCCCAATAATTCCAAATAACGCATCCACACCGAGGCCGCCAAGATGTCCATTTGGCGACCGGCGTCGTTGACGTAATATTCGCGGTGTACGGAAAATCCCGTCGCCGCCAATAGATCCGCGACCGCCGCGCCGTAGGCCGCGCCCCGTCCATGACCCACGTGCAAGGGGCCGGTGGGATTGGCGGAGACAAATTCTACTTGTACGCGTTTGCCGGCGCCGATGCTGGAATGGCCATAGGCCTCGCGTGCTTCTAAAATTTCACCGATGACCGCATGAAAGGCGTGTGGCGCAATATAAAAATTGATGAAGCCCGGCCCGGCGATTTCCACTTTGGCCACTTTGGGCGAGTCGGGCAGGCGTTGCACGAGGGCCTCGGCCAATTCGCGCGGTTTGCGACGTGCGAGTTTGGCCAGCGTCATGGCCAGGTTGCAGGCGAAGTCGCCGTGGGCCTTGTCGCGCGTGCGCTCAAGATGAATGTCGGGCACCGCTCCGGCGGGTAGCATGCCCGTGCCTTGCAGTTCGGCGACGGCGCGGGTCAATAAATCGCGTATATGTGTTCTCACGGCTGATCTCGCTGGGAATTACGTTAGGCGTCGGGTTGGGAAGGGCTAATTTTATCTTCCGTTCCGGCCAGTAGATTACGAATATTGGAACGATGACGCCAGATAATAATGACCGTCATGATCGCAGCGACCCACACCAATTCACGGCTAGGCCCCCACCAATAGGCGTAGACGGGGGCCAGCAGGGCCGCGACCAGCGCGGACAGTGACGAGATGCGCACTAGCGCCGCCATGGCCAGCCAGGTGGCGACCACGGCCAAGCCGACCGGCCACGCGGCGGCCACCAATACGCCAAACGCCGTGGCTACGCCTTTGCCGCCTTTGAAACGGAAAAAAACCGGGTATAAATGGCCTAAAAACGCCGCAAAAACGGTTAAGGCCAACGCCAATGGCGAGGCCTGCATCGCGTGGGCCAAGGCCACCGGGATGACGCCCTTGATGATGTCGCCGACCAAGGTGAGGGCCGCGTATTTTTTTCCGCCGACCCGCAACATATTGGTCGCGCCGGGGTTGCCCGATCCCTGACTACGCGGGTCGGGCAGGCCAACGAGGCGCGCGATGATGATCGCAGAATTGATCGAGCCCGCCAGATATCCGATGATAACCAGGGTAATGTCTAATATTGTCATGGGGTTACCGTTTCCTTCGCCAGGTGTTGCGGGTTTGGGTTATGCTATGGGCGCATTATAGTGGGAAAGCGCGCAGAGTGACAGAAGGGGAGCCCCGTCGTGCATGATATCGTCTATTTACGCGACCTCAAAGTCGCAACCGTGATTGGTATATTCGCCTGGGAACGCGCCATCCGCCAAAAGGTCAGCATCGACTTGGAAATGGCCAGTGACGTGCGGCGCGCCGCCGCGACCGACACCATTGCCGACGCCTTGGATTATAAATCCATCGCCAAGCGCGTCATTCAATTTGTCGGTGATAGCGAATTCCAATTAGTGGAGACGCTGGCCGAACGCCTGGCGGAATTATTGTTGCGGGAATATTCCATCCCTTGGGTGCGCTTGCGCGTTTCTAAGCCCGGCGCGATCCGTGGCGCCCACGATGTGGGCGTTGTCATTGAACGTGGGCGCTGACGTGGCGATTGCATACATCAGTATCGGCAGTAATATTGATCGCCAGCGCAATATACGCGGCGCATTACACGATTTACGCACGCGTTATAGTCAAGTGGACATGTCGCCGATTTACGAAAATCCTGCCGAGGGATTTACCGGTGAACCGTTTTACAATTTGGTGGCGCGCATCGTCACGACGGAAGATATTGCAAGCATTGCGCGTAGCTTGGCCGACATCGAAAACAAGCACGGACGTACGCGTGATACGCCGCGTTTTTCCGCGCGCACATTAGATCTGGATTTGTTGTTGTATGATGACGTCGTGATGACGACACCCGCGCTGACCTTGCCACGCAAAGAAATACGCAAATATGCCTTTGTGCTGAAGCCGTTGTACGACCTCGCGCCGGATTTGATCCTGCCGGATAGCGGTGAGGCCTTGCGCGCCGTGTGGCAAGCGTTTCCGCTGGAGCGTGTGCAATTGGTCGTGGTAGAAGTTTAGGATATTGCGGCGCGTGACAGCATCCCAAGAACTGCATGTGGTAGCTGCCGTTGTGATGAATAGCGGCGGTGAAATATTGATCGCCCAGCGCCCGCGCCATGTGCATCAAGGCGGTCTGTGGGAGTTTCCGGGTGGAAAATTAGAGCCAGGCGAGTCGCGCTGGCAGGGTGTGGTGCGCGAATTAAAAGAAGAACTGGGTCTGACGGCATTGCATGGACGCCCGTTGATTCAAGTGGGCTATGATTATCCTGAATTTCGCGTCGTACTGGATGTATGGCGCGTCCATGCTTATACGGGGCATGCGCGCGCTTGCGAGGGGCAGGCCTTGGCATG
>CAKKRP010000100.1:31982-33875 GCA_919902765.1 Gammaproteobacteria bacterium
GCATGGGTGCGCGTTGACGAGCTAAGTCAGTTTGAATTTCCGCCCGCCGACCTGCCGGTATTGCAGGCCTTGCGTTTGCCGGAGCGCTATCTGATCACCGGCGCGGCGCGCGACGACGCGGATTTCAGCGCGCGTTTGCGCCATGCGCTGGCGGCGGGCGTACGTCTAGTGCAATTGCGCGCGCCCGAATTATCGCTGCAAGATTATCGGCGGCGCGCGGGCCTGGCCCGCGCGGATTGTCGTGCCTACGGCGCGCAATTATTGTTGAATGCACCGGTGGAATGGCTGCACAACATACCGGCCGATGGCGTGCATTTAACCGGTACACGTTTGTGCGCACTTAGCAGCCGTCCTTTAGCAACGCCGTTATGGGTCGCGGCATCCTGTCACAACGCCGAAGATTTGGCTCACGCGCAGCGTATCGGGGTAGATTTCGTTGTGCTATCACCCGTGCAAGCAACGCCCAGTCATCCCCATGCCACGCCGTTAGGGTGGTCGCGTTTTGCGGCCTTGACCGCCGCTGCCGCGATGCCGGTGTATGCACTTGGCGGTGTGGGCGAGCAACAACTCGCGATGGCGTGGGAACACGGCGCGCAAGGTGTAGCGGGCATACGCGCGTGGTGGGGGTAACGCGAGTGTGTAGCCCGCGTAAAAATAACACGCGATTTACTGATCTTCCGGCACCGGACGTTGATCGGTATTCGCCTTCAGACTCATTTTTGCGCCATTGCGTACAATATTCAGCGTAATAGCGGTACCGGGTGCGGCCTTGGCGATAGTATTCATCGCATTGCGCCCGTCTTGCACGTCTTTTTCATTGATTTGCACCAACACGTCGCCCGGTTTTAAGCCTGCTTTATGCGCCGGGCCGTCGCGTAACACGCCCGCAATAATCACGCCCTTCACTTCTTTCAAATTGAATGATTCGGCCAACGCCGGTGTGATATCTTGAATTTCTATGCCCAACCAACCGCGTATCGCGTGGCCGTGTTCGATGATTTGCTGCATCACTTCTTTGGCGATAGACACCGGAATCGCAAAACCGATGCCCTCATAGCCGCCGGTGCGCGAAAAAATCGCGGTGTTAATGCCGATCAAGAGGCCGTCGGTATTGACCAACGCGCCGCCGGAATTGCCGGGATTGATCGCCGCATCGGTTTGAATGTAATTTTCGAAGGTGCTGATACCCAAACGATCGCGGCCGGTCGCGCTGACGATGCCCATGGTGACGGTTTGCCCTACACCGAACGGATTGCCGATGGCGAGCACGACATCGCCGACTTTCAGATCATCGCTTTTGGATAAGGTGATGGCGGGCAAATTTTTCAATTCAATACGCAACACGCCGATGTCGGATTCGGGATCGGTACCGACGATTTTCGCCTCCGCAGTGCGGCCATCGCGTAACGCGACTTGCACTTCGTCGGCGCCCTCAATGACATGATTGTTGGTGATAATAAATCCTTGTTCACTGATAATTACGCCCGAACCTAGACTTTCCAACTTGCGATCCGGTATAGAATCAAGCTCGTCGCCGAAAAAACGTCTAAACAAGGGGTCGTCAAACATTGGCCCTTGGCCCTGTTGCCCTTGACGTTGCGGAATATTTTTTGTGGTGTAGATGTTGACCACCGCAGGCGCGGCGGTTTCTACGGCTTGCGCATACGAGACGCGACCGGCCGATTCGCGGTCTAAGGTTTGTGTGCTTTCCTTGAATTCGACGATAGGCTTTTGCAAATCGCCGCCCCAGCGCGAGATCACGATGATCACCAGGCCGGCGAGTGTGCCGGCGGCGAAGGCCTTCATCAGGCCTTTTTTATCGTTGAGCTTCATGGTCTCTTACCTCTATCCTTAGTAGAGTGGGGGGTACAGTTGCACATATTACCCCAGATT
>CAKKRP010000101.1:0-839 GCA_919902765.1 Gammaproteobacteria bacterium
TTGGCCTCCTTGGGCACGGTGATCAACGAACCTATCACCACACCGGAGACTGAAGAAGCGCAAATTCGCGTGCGGCCTGCGGTCGATGAGGGGGTGGACAACGGCACGATAGAATTGCGCCAGATCAACATCGACCGTTTGCAAATCGTGGCCGACATCCTCGCTAAAAGCGTCGTCCTGGCGCATCACGAACGCCTGGTCGCCGAGGCCTTCGATCGCGTAGAACCGCTGGCCGCCAGCCTCGCCGCCAAGGTCGCACGCCCTGGACGGGTCGCGGAATTGCTCAGCCACATCGGCAATTCGTTATTGGTGCAGCATAAAATCGTCGGGCGCGTCGAGGTCGAAGAGAAACCCGATATCCTCTGGGAACACCCCGAACTCGAACGTTTGTATCAACGCCTGGACACCGAATATGAATTACGCGAACGGCATAACGCCTTGGAACGTAAATTGGCGCTGATCTCGCGCACGGCGGAAATTTTGCTCGATGTGATGCAGACCAAACGCGGTTTACGCGTCGAATGGTATATCGTGATACTGATTGTGGTCGAGATTATGTTGACGGTTTATAGCATGTTTTTGGCGTAACGAATATACGCACCGCGCTAAGCATTTGATGTAAAAATTATTTAATGATGCGATAACACGGTTTGTACGTCTTGCCCGGCAATTTCATGCGATGCTGCGCGACAAAAGAGGCCAGCAACGAATCTAACGGTTCTAATATGCTAGACTCGCCGCGAATTTCAAAATCGCCGTATTGCTCCACCGCGCGTATACCTTCGTCCTTGACATTCCCGGCGACGATCGCCGAAAAGGCGCGCCGTAAATTCGCCGCC
>CAKKRP010000101.1:849-44471 GCA_919902765.1 Gammaproteobacteria bacterium
CTTGATCCTTGCGCAAATTTAAACCACGCATATTCTCATGCGTAGGCGCAAACGGCATTTGAAAATCGTGATCGATGTTCAGCGCCCAGTTGAAATAATAGGCGTCGCCACGTTGGGTGCGAAAATCCGCCACCGCCTGCACACCGGCGAGCGCCGCGCGCGCCACCGCCACCGGATCGTCGATGATGATTTGATAAAATTTGCGCACCGCCGGCCCCAGCGTGGCGGTCACAAAACGATCTATTTCGGCAAAATAATCCTGTGCCGCCGCCGGGCCGGTGAGGATCAATGGAAACGGGATACCCGCGTTGCCGGGGTGCAATAAAATGCCCAGCACATATAAAAATTCTTCGGCCGTGCCCGCGCCACCGGGAAACACCGCAAACGCATGCCCGGTGCGCACAAACGCCTCCAGGCGCTTTTCGATATCCGGCATGATCACCAAGTCATTAACGATAGGATTCGGCGATTCCGCCGCGATGATGCCGGGCTCGGAAATGCCCAGATATTGACCGCCGCGTATGCGTTGTTTGGCGTGCCCTATGGTCGCGCCCTTCATCGGCCCCTTCATCGCGCCGGGGCCGCAACCGGTGCAAATATCCAAACCGCGCAGGCCGAGTTGATAACCTACGAGTTTGGTATATTCATATTCATTGCGCGAAATAGAATGCCCGCCCCAACACACGACCATCTTGGGATCGCTCAGCGGGTGCAGGATATTGGCGTTGCGTAAAATGTGAAAAACGGCGTTGGTAATGCCGTCGGAGGATTCGAGATCGATGTTCTGATTGCCTTTGACTTCATCGCTGACATACACGACATCGCGCAACACCGCGAACAGATGTTCGCCTATACCCTTGATCATTTGCCCGTCAACAAAGGCCGTGGACGGCGCGCCCCTGACTTCTAGTTGGATGCCGCGTTCTTCCGACACCACGCGTATGTCGAACGCACGATAACGCTCCAGCAATTCCTTGCCGTCGTCGAGCTCGTTGCCGCAATTCAACACGGCCAGCGAGCAATTGCGAAACAACTCGTGCAGCCCGCCGCGACTGGTATCCAGCAGCTTGCCGACCTCCAGACGCGACAAAATCTCCATCCGGCCTTCCGGCGCCACGCGTGCATCTACGACGTTTAATTTCATCAGTATAGTTTACCCGATTTTTTCGGTCGGGTATACGCGAAAAAAACGCCATTGCCGCCCGCCACCGAGCGGCGCGGTGACACACACAGATATGTTGGGTGCGACATCCAATGCGCCCGCGACCATGCGTCCCTGGCCATGCTGGACCAACAGCCGAAAGACATCCAACCGCACACCGGCGGACCGCTTTATTATATTTCAATAGTACAACAATTATTGAAATTTTTACAAATCCTCCGGCTCACCCGAACAGTTTCGTTACCATTGTTTTATAACGCGGAATAAAACCCTCCCATACAGCCTGTTGTGTACTCTAAATCATCATGCGATTGTCACAGAACTAAGTTAGATTGACCACCTTCCTTTCGAAAAAAATCTATGTATCATTATGGATTCATCGGAATCTCCTTTTCTTACTCCAGAAGAACGTGACTTACTTGCCGAGTTTATTGAGAGCTCATTGCATGTCAAAAGACGCACCCAGTTTTTTTCTTGGACGCAAGGGGTCATACGCAACCTATTGCCGCATGAGCTGATGATATGCGGTATCGCTGAAGGTCGCAGTCTAGATATGAAAATGCACTTATTTTCAATGGATCCGGCGTACGACGAAGAATACCTTACCGCGTTGTGCCATCCACACAATGGATTGATCGCACATATGCTCGCCATTTGGAAAAAAAATACGGAACCCTGCTTGATATGCGCAGACTCCTGCGCAGACCAAGCACTGACGGCCAAACTGCGCCGCCAAGGCCTATCTTACAGCGCCGCCCACGGGTTATGCGACACCGACGGAAAGGTAACGGGGTTTTTTTGTCTATTTAAATTACCTAAAAAACCCACGCCGCACACTACCTATTTGCTTGAGTTGCTCACACCCTATCTTTACGTCACTCTGACGCGCATGTTGGTAGAGGAGGCCAAAGGCAATACTAAGTTAAAATCACCCATTATCACCAACCGCGAGGTGCAGATCCTTAGATTGGTAAAAGACGGAAAAACTACCGGCGACATTGCAATTTCACTTAAACTGAGCCCTTTTACGATAAAGAATCACATGCGAAATATATTCAACAAACTTGCCGTTCGCAACAGAACTCACGCCGTCACGCGCGCCATCGGGCTTGGTCTGATTGCCCAGGAATAATCGTAGTATTCGCCGGCCACGTAGCGATTTATTTTAATCCGGCCAACGATCAACCCCGCGCCAGAATCTCTTTAGCTTCCTGAATGCCAATGAATTCGCGCTTGGTATCCAAGGCCTTTTTGAGGTGGATCTTGGCGGCGGCGACGTCACCTTTTTTATAGAGCGCCATACCCAAATGATAATTTAATACGGCAACCGTCGGCGCGGTTTTCGCCGCCTGTCTAAGCAACGGAATCGCCCTATCATATTGCCCTAATTTGTAATAAACCCAACCTGCGCTATCGGTGTACAACGGGTTCTGCGACGCCTCAAAGCGTTTTGTCAATGCCAAGGCCCGCTCCAGGCTAGGCGGATCCCCTTTTGTGTCGGTAAGTAAAGCGGCTAGATTATTCGCTGCAACGTCGTTACCGGGTGACTTCTTCAAAATATCTTCGTATATCGCAATTGCCTTGTTATAATCGCTACGCGCTTGGTATATATTCGCCAACTCCAATGCCAAGTATTCATCCTGCGGAAGGGCTTTTAAACCGTCTTCCAGCGCCTGTAACGCTGCCGGACCATCTCCATTTAAGGCGTGTACCTTCGATAAGTCGATGTAGGCCATGGCCAGTGTCGGCTGCATGCGAATGGCGACACCAAGCGCCCCAATCGCTTCACGATATTTTTTTTGCGAACTATATATTTCTCCTTGCATGAGATTCAGCAGCGCATTATCCGCCACTTGCGCGCGTACCCTCTGAACCCTTTCTAGCGCCTGATCCGCTTTACCCTGCGTCAACAATATCGTCACCAACGACGCCAACGGCTCTATAGAATTCGGACCTTTTTTAAGCGCCGCCTCGAATTGCGACTGCGCGCGATCTAACTTCCCTTGCGCCAAATACACCTGCCCTAATAAATAGTAACCCCTAGGGTGGTCAGGCGCCTTGGCTTGGAGTTTCTCCATTGCCGATTCTGCGCTACGCCAATCTTTCTTGCGCGCCGCCAGCTCCCCCTTTTTCTCTATCGCCTCCATACTGTCCGGCGCGAGCTGAATGGCCTTCGCGGTTTCTGTCAGCGCCGCATCGTGCTCTCCCACGGCAGCGTAATAATCCGCCATCGCTAGGTGCATCCGAGGATCATTCGGATATTGCGCTATTGCGTTAGCCGCCACCTCCTTGGCCAACGGCTGTTCCTTATTTTGCAAGTGTGCTTTGACTAACATTGCAATCAAAATAGCGGAATCCGGCTGATCTTTGAGTACTGCGCGCAAATCGGGTATCGCATTCACAGCGTTGCCCTTGGCGATCGACATCTTAGCTCTCAGCAACAACGCCTGGTTATCCCTAGGATTGGCCGCGAGCACTTCGACAATCAACTGTTCAGCCTCGCTCACGGCACCGGCATCTAGGCGTGCCTGAGCCAGATAATCCCGCGCTTTGATGCCATCGGCACCATTTTTATCCAGCGCCACAATCGAACGAAAGGTTTTTTCCGCATCCGCTTTTCTGTCCAGCGCGGCATAAAGAAATGCAAGACCAAAGCGCAAAACATGCGCATTCGGTCTGTTTTGCAGGGCGGCAAGCAGCTCTTTCTCGGCTACTTCCCCCCCCTTTGTCCGCGCAAGAAATTCCGATAACAGCAAATATCGTTGATCATCCTCGACATCCGCCTTAATCGCGCCCCTCAACGTTTGCTCGGCTTTATCTAGTTCATTTTTACTCACATAAAACGCCGCCAACGCGACTCGGCTGTCACGCTGCTTAGGCGCTATCTCAATAATCGCCTGATACTGCCGCTCAACGTGATCGTTATCTTTCATCTTTTGAGAAATCGCAATGTCCACTAAGCGTAACGAAATATTTTTCGGGTCAGCGGTGATGCCCTGCTCCAACACTTCGCGCGCCTTTTGATCTTCGTTGCGTTCACTGTATAACCCGGCAAGCAATGTTATCGCATCGGTTTGATGCGGATCATGCGCCAATACATCGCGTGCTATTTTGAGCGCCTGCGCCTTATCACCCTTGCTGACCATCACCGCCGCACGCAGCGTTTTGGCCGCAGCGTCGGAGGGCGCGGTCGCCAATATTTCAGCGGCTAGCTTTTCGGCCTTGGCGCTGTCTCCCATAAAAATATAGATGCGGCCCAATCTTACCTTAGCATCGTTGTAATTTGGATCCAGCTCCAACGCTTTGGAATAGTTGCTGAAGGCCTTTTCGTAATTTTTTAGTTTTTCTTCAATCAAGCCCGCGATATAATAGGCTTCAATATTTTTCGGTTCGATCTGCAATACATTGCGTATCTCTACACCGGCCTTCGCATAATCCGTCTGGGCTAAAAAGTCCTTACTTTTTTCTAAATGCGCTTGCTGACGTTGTTCCTTGCCGCCACATCCAGACACCCCTATCAGTGCTAGCGCCACTACTAAAACCGAATAACGCCTGTCGCCAAATCTCATACCGCCATCCTTATATCGAATTTACGCATCAAATGTCTACAGGGAACCTCAAAAAATTCACTGAAGCCGCGCTGGCTGCGTTGAAAAGTGGCTCAAATTGCGGGGCCGCGTAGCGGTAAACTGCGTGTAAACTGCGCATTTTCGCCACTTTTCGCCTTGCCATCATCGTCTTGATTGAATTTTTAGAGGTTCCCTACATTAGCAACCGCTGCCCTACCAGGCCCAGCGCAGCCATCACCGAAAAACTCAGCACACCGCTCCATCTAACGCTTTCGCGGCTGAGAATCAATTCGCAACCGTAGAACAGTATCGCCACCTCTACGATCAGTCTACCTAGGTCGTATGCGTTCCAAACCCAGCGGGACAATACGCTGGCGGCGACAATCATCACCACCATCAAGAAATCCATCGTAGTAGCTCTAAATTCCGTCTCGCCGGAAAATCGCATCACGAGCGCAATCGACACTAATAACAACCCAAAATACGCTACGCCAAAGATAGCGGATAGCTGACCCGCCGGTCCGTAATAGTTTGACGACAAGTACACCCAAATCGCCGCTGCGGCATAGATCGAAAATCGCAGCAAATAGCGATAAATTAGCGTATTTTTAGCTACAAATAACACCGCGAGCGTGCTGGCGATCACAAGTAAAATACCTATGAATCCTTGAGGAACCTCTTCAATCAGCATGCCGCCGAATATAAAATATATAGGTATTGAAATTTTGACGAATAATTTTGGAACGTTAACCAACCAGGCGGTACTGCGCAGACTATTCCGCACCGTAAGCAAGCCGGCGGTTCGCGCACTGCGCTCGATTCTCCAGCCGTTGCGTTCACCAAAAATTAACGCTGCAAATACCATCATGCAAACGCCAAGATAAATTCCGGCTACCAGCCAATCCGACTCATAACTTAAAAATATCGCGCTCAAAACGAGAAAACCGTGTACCGAATAGATAATCAGCACCGCCTCGTGATGGTCAAAACCGCGATCTAATAAACGGTGGTGGATATGATTTTTCGTTGCCCGAAACCAATTCATTCCGCCATATATGCGCTGTATAAATACCGCGATGATATCTATGATTGGCAATCCAAGAATCAGCATCGGCAACGCCATGCTCAGCCCTGGATTGACGCGCTGGGTCAACCAAATAACAAACACGCTTAAGGAGAAACCGAGAAACTGGCTCCCCGAATCACCCATAAAAACACGTGCAGGATGTGTATTAAAACGGAGAAAACCAAACACGCCACCGATAACCGCACATACCGTAATCACTAACGTTAAACTACCCGCCGTGGCCGCTAAATAGGCGATACATCCCAAACTCAACAACGACTCGCCGCCCGCTAAACCGTCTAAACCGTCGGAATGATTGATCGCGTTAATCACCCCGACAATGGCGATAATAGTAAACGGTTTTCCAATATAGCCGGGCAACGGCTGACTCAAGAAAGGTGCGGCGCTCACCCACAGCTCGCCACCATAGACCACCGCGATAGCGGCAGCGAATTGGCCGATAAATTTGACGTAGTGCCCGAGCTCGTGACTATCATCCCACACGCCAAAAATAAACAGTACGACAGCACCCGATAGATATGATAAGAGCACCTTGTCCATCGGCAGGAATATCAATAGCGCTATTATTGCACCTAGGAATACCCCCACGCCTCCCACTCTAGGCACCGGCACCGCGTGTACCTTTCTGGCATCGGGTAAATCCACCATCCCCAGTCGCGGCGCGAATTTGATCATCACCGGGATAATCGCCATGCTGACCATGAGCGCAGTGATTAAAACAAGTACGTTATCCAAAGTACCCCCGAATTTTTTGTTGATGCCTTGGTGCGATCAATCGGGCATATGTTTGATTAAATGTGGCCACGCCGCCCTTAAAAATTCTTGTAATAATTTATCCGTTGCTTCCAGATCACCCGTGCCGCGCATATTCGCTGTAAGACGCACTAAAGAGCCGTCGCTGCGATTCCGCGTAAGCGCGTCCCAAAAAATATACCATTTCACCAGATATTCGTTGGTGACGATACGTCCACGCTGTTGAAACCAATAATACACGAGTTGCCTATTCTCACCCTGCTGTATGACAGAACGATTAATTTGCAGTGACGGAACATTTACAGCGATGTCTTTTAACTCGCGTTGTTCAAGATCGGTAATCGCCCAACCGCCGCCGGGAATGCAGGTGCGCGGAGAATGCGCGGACTCACCCTTTATTTGCGACGCATAATAGGCAACGTATAGGTTGACCGGTGCCCGCACGCCGTCGAAAAAATCCGCCATAATATAATCATCCAAGTGCAGCGCGTTTAGAGATACCTGCTGAAGTCGATCTTCCTTCCCCCGCCACACGCCGACTTCTAGGGGAAACGCCGAAAAATTCATACGTTCCGGGCGTATTAACTGCCGTTCCGGCAAGGCGATAGACGCCAATAGCGTCGCGAATAATATCGCAGCGGCAACGACAAACGGCTTGGAAATGCCGCGCAATAAAACCGGCGCATCGGTTAGCGATGACAGGGGCATTTCTACATTAAAACGGCGGCTAAAAGGTACACCGCCGCGCCTGGATAATAGCCACATCTCGGCAACCATGACCGCGATGCAACTCATAAACATCGCCCAGCCCTCAAAATCGTGGAGTACGCCTTCAGCCATGGACTTACCCCAATACTCGACGGTGACGCCCACCGCCGCGATGCGCAAGCTGTTCATTAATACCGTCAGAGGGATCGCCGACAAAAAAACCAATACGCGTTTCCAAAATTTATCACGGTAAAAATAGGCCATAATAAAACCGAGCGTCAGTAATGGGAACAGATAGCGTAAACCACTACATGCCTCTACCACTTGTAACTGAAAATTACCCAGATCAATGACGTTTCCTTCGAGAAACACGCTTATTCCAAAAAGTTTCACCAACGCCACACCAAGCGTAGATGAGATTAGTTGCAGGCTCTGTGAAAGTTCACGAAAAAGAAATTGCGGCAAAGGAATCATAAAGGCGAGGAATAGCAAGGGCGGCCCGGCGATTTTAAACCCCCGCCATCCCGCCAGGGCATACAGCAAACCCATCAACGCGATTAAAAAAGAATACTGTACAACTAAATATAACGTGCTTAGGTCTCCGACAACGCGCAATAATACGGCAACAAAAACAATAAACGCACCCATCCAGGCACCGTTCATCGCGGCTTTTTCCCACGCATTTTTTTTTTGCCAAAGGAGGAACAATGCGATAAACGGCACCGCATATCCATATCCATATTCCTCGCTTTCGCCCCACACCTCTACCATGCGCGTCAAACCCGAGTGAAACACGCCAAACAATAGGCCCACCGTCACGGCAAGGGTGGCCCACGCCATGGGCGTTTCCCGCCATACCGGTGCAGCGTGTCGCATTACAGGCTCATTCATTAATATTCTCCAGAATTGCGATAACCGCGTATTGAGCCCGGCACTATATCTCTCCGTTGTTACAATCATATTTAAGCCGCTTTGACACATGGATTTAATTTCATTGTCACTTGTTCGACATACAACAAATCTATTATTACGTCGGAATATTTTCTCTTGTAGGCGAATAACATCCGGCTGCGCTGTTACATTATCGTGAAAAATATCAATCCCGACCAACTATTCCTTCCCCCTGATGGCAACACTCAAGATCCTTGCAGTGTGGATACCTCACATTCCGCGTCAGGGGATCCTTACTTACAACCAAGCTTCAGTATTCGACATCGCCTGCTAAGGGCGCTATGGAATGGGACATATACACTCTTATTTAGATATTCGCCGCGCCCGCTGCACCGCTGGCGCAGCCTTTTGCTGCGTATATTTGGTGCGCGCCTTGGGAGAAATTGCCGCATTTATCCCAAGGCGAAAATTTGGGCTCCCTGGAATTTAATCTGCGGCGACACTGTGGCCATCGCCGATGACGCCATCATCTACAACCCCGGTAAAATCACCCTGGGATCGCATACCACAGTATCGACACAAGCCTATTTGTGCGGTGCCACACACGACTACAATGATGCGGCCTTCCCCATGTATTGGGCGCCCATACACGTGGGTGCTTATGCGTGGATTTGCGCGCGCGCAACGGTGCAATGGGGTACCGTTGTAGGCACCGGCGCGGTGCTGGCGTTGGGTGCTATCGCCACCAAAGATCTTGATCCATGGTCGGTGTACGCGGGAATACCCGCTCGTAAAATCAAGCAAAGGAATCACAATGGCCGGTGCTAAAGCGAAAACGGATAGAGAAATGAGTATCGCCGCAAACGAATTTATTTGGGAAAAAGGCGGAGAAACCACGTCAAATAACCTGGTGAAGGAACCCATACTGCGCCTGCTAAGGCGATATACGCCCGTAAAATTACTTGATCTTGGTTGCGGCAACGGCGCGCTGACGACCGCTATTCATACCCATGGGTTCGATGTCGCCGGCTGCGATTACAGCACCTCAGGCATTGCGCTGGCGCAGCGCCAATATAGCAATCACAATATCAATTTTTTTCAGCATGACCTACAACACCCGTTAGCGAATGCGCATGTGAATCAATACGATACGGTAATTTCCTCTGAGGTGATTGAACATCTGCTATTGCCAAGGACGTTGATGTCAAACGCATACAGCGCACTAAAGCCTGGAGGAAAATTTATTTTAACGACGCCATATCACGGTTATTGTAAAAACCTGGCACTCGCGCTTAGCGGTCATTTTGATAAACATTGGCACCCGTTACGCGACTATGGACACATCAAATTCTTCTCAAAAAGTACGATAACTCAACTTTTTGAAGAACATTGTTTTGATGTCATTCATTTCGAGACGCTGGGACGATTCCCGGCGTTCGCCCGCTCTATGCTCGTGTGCGGTCAAAAACGCGCATGATCTCTGTCGTCATACTGACAAAAAATGAAGAACAGGATTTGCCCGCCTGCCTAGAGTCCGTCGCCTGGAGCGATGACATTCATGTCTTCGACTCGTTTAGCACAGACAACACGGTTGATTATGCCCTGCGCGCCGGGGCGCATGTCACACAACGTAAATTTGACAACTATGCGGCACAACGCAATGCCTCATTACACGAGATACAATTCAAATATGCTTGGGTATTGATCCTCGATGCCGATGAAAGGGTGCCTGACAGGTTAAGGCTGGAAATGATGCGTTTTATAGTCAGTCCGCCGCCCGGCGTGAGCGCCTGTAGGTTACGCCGCCGCGATTATTTCAACAATACCTGGCTTAAACACGCGCAACTCTCGCCGTATTACATAAGGCTGGTGCAACCAAACCGCGTTTATTATGAACGGGAAGTCAATGAGGTACTAAAAGTCGAAGGCAATATCGTCGAACTGTCCGAGCCTTTTGATCATCATCCATTCTCAAAAGGCATGCGACATTGGCTGGACAAACATAATAGCTATTCGAGCATGGAGGCAACACTGGTCTTGGCATCGCGTCGCGGCAGTGTGCCGTTTTCAGTCCGGCGGGCTTTTTTTTGCAGCGATTTTAACGTGCGTAGATTTCACCAAAAAGAATTATTCTATCGTCTTCCGCTACGCCCGGCGATTAAATTCTGTATAATATATTTTCTCCGGCGCGGTTTTCTCGATGGACGAGCGGGCCTCACCTATGCATTACTCCAATCATTTTACGAATATATGATCGTGTTAAAAACACGCGAATATTTTAAATGAGGAATCTCGACCTGTTAACCGCCTTCGCGCACCAGATCTTTCATCGTACCCAGGAATTTCCCCAATATCGCGTTATACCCGAGGTGCCGCTCCACATAGCGCCTCCCGTTATAACCCATGGTTTTACGCTGTACCTCCGCACCGTATAACAGTTTTATGGCGTCCGCCATGGTGACGGGATCTTCCGGTTCCACCACTAATCCGCTCGCCGACTCCGTTACCAGCCTTGCAAATTCACTATCCTGCGGCGCAGCCGCGATTAACGGCCGTTGACTTGCCATTATGTTGCAAATTTTGGATGGAAGCACAATGTCGTGTACACCTTTTTTTTGCGGCACCACCGAGACGTCTGCCGTGGCGAGCAAATCCGGCAGCCGTTCAAACGGCTGCACGCCGACAAAACGCACATTTTTCAACCCAAGCCGCAGCGCTTGCGTAGTTAGACGATATTTTTCGCCACCCTCACCAACGATCACAAAAAAAATATTCCGCAATCCGTCGAGCAAAGCGGCCGCCTCTAACAATGTCCCCAATCCTTGTTTAACACCCATGTTTCCAGCGTAGAGCACAACAAACGCACTGTCTGCCAGGCCCCACTCTTTGCGATATGCGGTATTGCTATCCTTTGGAATTATTTGCTCAGCGTTTGCCCAATTGGGAAAAATAAATACCTTGTCTTCTTGCACACCTTTATACACAATTTTTTTTCGCATACCTTCGCTAATCGTCGATACCCGATCCGCCAACCTATAAGTCCACCGCTCTAAGGTAAACAGCATGTTGACCATCCATCCAGGTTTCAACATACCCAGATCCACCGCTGCGTCAGGTTGCAAATCTTGCACATGGAATATAACGCGGCTTTTTTTCAACTTGGCAATCAAGGTGACGGGCAGGCCTAAAACCAACGGCGGCCCGACCACGACGGTGCAATCAGCGCGGGGGCCGCATAGATAAGCTATAGATACTGAAAACACGAAACTCAATTCATGTAGCATACGCTTCCATGCGCTGGGCCGAGACGGCACATAAATGTAACTGCGTCGCAAATCTACGCCATTTCGTTGCTCACGCCTGTACCATACGCCTTGGTCCGGACGTTGTTTTTTCCACTGCGGATAGTAAGAAAATCCCGTATACACCGTCACCGGCGCTTCACGCGCGAAATGCTCAGCCATACCTGTCGTATAGACGGCTATACCCGTGAGCTCCGGCGCATAATTAATGGATATCACAGCGATTTTCAACTCAGCGTTCATATGTTTTTTTTTCCATTGCTATGATCGTCAATATCGCCGCCGCGACCGCGATGTACATACGATGTATGCCAGCAAAGGGACTCATTAACAAATCCCAAATACCCATCAATAAAAAAAACAGAAACATCGACGTATAGCTGTCCAATTTTCTGGTCAATGCGACAAATTTAACCTCTCTAAATAGCATAAATCCGTACACTATAAAGAACACAACGCCCAACGCACCCCCTTCCATCCATGCCTGCAACACTTGCGAGTGCGGCGAAAACCCCTTTACGCCGGCTGCTTCGCCGTGGTTTACGCCTGATTTTGTCATTTCCGCGCGATATAACTTACTTAATTCTTTATTGTCCGACCAGGAGCCATATCCTAGCAACGGCGACTCTGTGATCGCTGTCAGCCCGACTTTTATGCCTACAGTGCGCCCTACGTTAGATTGCTCTCGTCTACTCCGATAATCGTCTTGCGTCAACATCAAGCCGATAAGCAGCGCCGCGCCCAAGAAAAGCGCGGGTAACATAATATTCAGCAGGCCTGTGCCGCGTAGCGCCGCGCCTGGATTGCCCGCCCTGGCCCAAGAAATTGCGGCAACCATTAAACATATGGTACCCAGCATCCGAAAATCGAACCAAATATTAATGAATGCCAGAGCCACTAAAATAGCGCTGTTTAGCCGCGCTGAAAAGTAGCGTCCCACCGCAATCACACTTAACACGACGGGTATACCGTATCCGAGCTTCCATTCTCTGAGGGGGGTGTGCGCGTCGAGCAGAAAAATGATGGCGCCTAACCCGCTACCCAATACAAACCACCAAAATATCCGTCTTTCGTAGGCCACCAGTACCGCTAACGCAAAAAAATCGCTTATCAACAGCGCGACACGTCCCCAGCCGCGTAGATATTGTCCTTGCACACCGTCCCGCGCCAGATCCGAAATGATATACCCGGCGACCATCAATATTAATGAAAAAATCAAAATCAAAAATATTTTTTCTTTGAAAAGCGCATCGATATTGCGGGAAAAAAGCGCAGCAACGGCCATAGGCAACAACATTATCTCAGCCGCGTAGACCTCTCCAATGACGTTGAATTTATACGCGCTCAAGGCCCCGCAAATGAATACGGCGATACCCATAGGGGCGACTTTCATGTGACCCGCTCGCGCTGTTGACGAATATTTATAAGAATATTTATCAATCGCTCTGATGAACTATTAATGTGAAACCGCTTTTCAAAACTCGCTCTAGCGTATTTCCTCATCAGGTCTTTTTCTTTCTGAGGCAGGGTGATCCATTGTTTTAATAGAGAGATCGTGCCTGCCAAGTCATCATTCGCAATCAGTCCGGCACCATCTGCCTCAATCTCTTTCCATATATTCACTTTATTCGAGACCAACACCGGCACGCCGCGCGCCATCGCCTCGACAACGGATATTCCGAAATTCTCGTGATGCGACGGCAGCACGAATGCGTCCGCCGCGCTTAGCGCCCCCCATTTCACGCTTCCTGAAATCATCCCTGTCCAGGTGATACGGTCTTTAACAAGGAAATTATCCGCGATTTTTTTTGTCAGCTCCATTTTTATATTGGAGTTATCAGGACCCGCGATTACCAAGTGCAGCGCGCTATCCAGGTGCGCTACTCTGGAAAATGCTTCGACTAACATATCGCACCCTTTGATGGGATGTACGCGCCCTAGAAATAACACTATTTTCTTTTCCCGCAGTTGCGGGTATATATTATACAACTCACTGATCTGCGCGGCTGAATCTCCTGGCGGCTCCGCTATGCCGTACCCTGGCACCGCTTCTTTGCACTTGTATAACCAGAATGATTTACGTGCTTGTACGCGTTCCTCTTCGCAGGTGAATAACACCGCCGACGCGTCACGCAATACGCGATATTCCACCCACGGCCAGTACATCCATTTTTTTAAATGTTTCAACGGAAAGTTTTGCTTAAACCAAGGCCCCAGCATGCCATGCGTGTATATCACGTAAGGGATGTGATTTTTTTTTAAAACCCGCCATACCGTTAAACTGTGGTATTGCCATAGACCTTGCACCACAACGCTATCATAGTGGTGAGCATTTTTTTTTAGCCAAGGCCTTAGGTTCGGAGTGTAGCGGTATTTTCCATAGCATGGCCCTAGTGCATGCACCTTACAACAATAATTAATCAACCAAGGCGCACTCGGGTCATCCAACGTAACGATTTCTACGGTGTTCGATTTAGCCTGCGCGGCCATGCAAAATTGTCTTAGACCTTCTTGCGGTCCACCCGCTATAGGATTCAATGAACTAATGACGTGAAGTATGCGCATGGAAGATTATCTCACCCTAACGATATTGTTATCCTGAAATAAAATATCTGACATGCCTGGCAATATTTGCTTTATATGCGACTCGCAAAATATTTTTTACCACAGGCGGATACAGCGCTATCCCATGTGTGGCGATTTTTTTGGCCACCCGCCGGTGTTCTTCAAGAAATCTTTTATTGAACTTATTAGACCCCGTGATTGATTCACTGTAAATTCTGAAGTCGCCCAATATGTTGGGCACCGTCGCGAAGCGCGCGCCGCTCAACGCCATATCAACCAATAATTCACCATCCCACGTAATGCGATTATTTTTATTGAACCCCCCCGCCCGCCGGTAAGCCGCGCTCCTAAAAAAGGTTGCTTGTTGCCCTACCACGCAGATGCCCGCCGCGTAGCGCGCAAGATCGAACCTGTCGGCCGTCCTCTTGCGCAGCGAAGAATTACCGTTTTTATCGATAATTCCGATGGTGCCGCACAACACATCGACATCGGGGTGGGTGTCGAAATAGTGCGATACGAATTCAAGCGCGCCCCGCGAAAGCCTATCATCCGCATTGATATATCCATAGATAGAGCCTTTGGCCCGGGCGAACCCCTTGTTTAATCCATCGGCCGGCCCCTCATCCGGCTCGGCAATAACATGCTCAATGTGCTCGGCATGGGCGCCAATGATGTCTCGGCTGCCATCCGTTGAACCCGCATCGACGACGACATATTCACGATTTACATAGTTTTGACCGATGACGGAATTTAGGCATTCTTCCAGATAGGCTGCTTGATTATATGAAATTGTCACGATAGATATTTTTTGAGATGCGGTCATATTTTATCTGCCTGCTTGAATTTGATGGCTATAAGCGATGTGAACCCTAGGCGTCGATGCGGTCGGCATTTTCCACCTCACCAATTACTTTACGCAGATCATCTACCGTCCATGTTTCTTGCCTGGAAAAATGGGGCGCGATCCGCGATAGCGTGTCTGCGCTCAAATCCCACCACTTCCAATCTTGCAATATTTCTATCACGTCCGGTGCAAACCTGCTTCCTATGGGCTTTGCGGGCACCCCAGCAACGATTGAATAGTCCTCTACATTTTTGGTGACGACTGCACCCGCCGCGATGATTGCACCATTACCGACAACCACACCATCCATCACCATGGCGCGACTGCCGATCCATGTGTCATGACCTATGCGACACCCTTCTGCGGATTCGTTGAGTTTATCCGCGTATACGAAGGTATGGCCACATTGCTTACGTGTGGAAAAAAAGGCCGGATGGGTGCTTAGCCAGCGCACCGGATGCCGATAAAATCCCCCTATAAGAACATCTACCCCGATACTGCAAAAGGATCCGATATCGCTGTTGATAATTTTCGCATCGCCAATATACGTAAATCGACCGACACGCGATTTAATTACGGTCGTACGCGCATATAGCGTATTATATTCGCCAAAAACACTGTGTTTATCCACAAACGTCATCCAATTTGCACTGAATCCTTTATACATTTCCGCATACTTTTTTCTGCGTCTAACTATCCATGACACACGCCTAAAAAAATTACTGTTCACAAATCTCAAATCGGTATCCTCATCACGCCCGCAGGCCGGACATCGCCATTCTGATATTTGACCATTGCGAGAATCCCGCGTGTGTCCACATACCTGTTTTTCTCTTCACCCAATACAGCGTCATCATTGCGTGCGTTACAGCGGCGGCGGCAGTGACCGCAGCAACACCTGGCGCTCCATATTCCCCGACGACCGCGATGCCGCCCGCCACCAATAAGATTCCACAGATCACGCTAATCACCATAATTGATCGCTGATGGTTCGTCATCATCAACACAATCGCCCCGGACCCGGCAAAAATATTAATCGCCTGCCCAAAACTTACCAGTATCAAAACAATCGCGCCGCTTTGATAATAGTGTCCGTACACCAGATTCAATATCGGTTCCGCCGCGAACACAAAGATCAGCGAGGCCGCAAACGCCGGCACTGCGGAAAGCAATGCAGCGGTACGCACGATACGCTCTAACTGGCGGATTTTTCCCTGCGCATACAGAGCGGAAATAATTGGCGGTATTACGGCATTGACGATAAGCATAGGCATCACAACGAGCTGCACTAAGCGCGCGGCGGCGCCGTATACAGCCACCTCATCGCTATTCCTGTATGCGCCGATAATCCACAGGTCGATTTGTGTCACAAAAAAAATCGCCAGGCTGGTTATCATCAGCGGCCATCCCAGGCCAAGCACTTCAGCGACCCTAACCCGCGTATCGCCGGCCATGCGCGCAATATGCCGTCGCATCGCTGCTGCGGCGACCACTACCAGAAAAGCGCTCAGCACTACGCATAGCCACAATACCGATGAGAGACTGCACTTGCCTTGAATAAAAAAAACCGTCCCCAGAAATCCTAAAAGCAAAATGCTATGCGCGGGTCCGCCAAAAATCGTCGCCAACCGGTAATCTTGTAATCCACGAAACGTTTCTGCCATCAGATTAAGTAATGTCAGCGCGACTATCCATGCCGCACCATACCAAATGGCGTCCTGCAATTGCTGTGGCGCACCGAAATGTTGCGTAAGTACCCGGCCCCCGATAGACCCGACCGCAAGCGCAACGATGCAAGCACCGATAACGCCTATTTTTAGCACCGCAAACACCGCGCCACGCGCACGCCCGCCCAACCCTTGCCCTAAGGCCTCGGATACCAATCTGACAACCGCTATTTGCAATCCCCATTGAGCGACCGCAACGGCGGCCAGCACCAAACTCACCATCAGAAAATAAACACCCACGTCATGCGGCGATAGCAGACGCGCAATCAATATATTTACTGCGAAACCTGCCGGTGCGCCTATAATGCGGCCGACGAAGACCCACGCACCTCCGGATAACAACCGATGCATGAGCCATTCGGCGCCTAAATTATTTTTTGACATAAAGAACATTCAGCGATCATATCTAATGAATATGACAATTTCGGGACTAATCGCACCGCCATATCCCCGCGTTATTGTTACGTCACAAATATGCAACGCACCTGGCGTATAGTCGTCGGTTTATATGGTTGTGCTGAGGTCTTGTGCGAAATATAGGCTGTCTATCGGCGCGACACGCTACGTCTACGCATAGTGGAATTCGAACGCTACCAAAACGTATTACCTTCGTTACTATTTTGTTCATATTCTCGAGTTATGCGCATGCGCAATCTACTCCTGCGTGGATTGGCGCGCGATCTGCAAACAGTTTTAATCGACACTTTATCACTACACCGCGCGATCTCGAAAAAATTATTAAATATGACTCCCTCGAACACGCCATCGGGTGGTTTGAATATGATATTGAGATCCCGCAAACAGGTTGGTATGAATTGGAGACCTTGGGCTCAGGCGCAGGCGTTCAATACTATTTTGATATAGACAAAAACAATTCAACCTCTCCATGGCATTATTACGGTAGCAACGGACTGTTAGCTGGTCACGACAAGATTGGAAATGTCTGGCTCACTACGGGGCCGCATCGTGTGCGCGTAGAACGCTATTATTGGACTGGATTCCCGCCGATCTCCGGTTTAATTTTGAAGCGCAGTACCGAGGCACTAGAAAAAACAATTCATGTGGCGCTGCCGTCGTCTACGCGCACTTTTCGTTCTGGTGCGTGCCCTCAGATGGATATCTATGTGGGCCGGAGAAATCGCGCCACGACTATGACCGTCAAAATCGATAATTCCGCGACCCGCGCATTGCTAAGCACCATATCGATACCGATTGCGGTCAGCGATCATCTGACTAAACTACAGGCCTCATTGCCTTGCATTACCGAAGGTAGTTATCGCGTTACATTTTCTGAATTGCTCAGCGCAATGCCGCAACGTGATGTGCCTACCCTCACCTATGAAGTCATTGAAACAAATGCACCCGTTGCTGCGACCCGCGCACCTGATGCCGCGCTGGTGCAAGATATCGATTGTACGAGCGTGCCACCGGATTATTTCGATGGCGGCGCGACGCAGGTGATAAAAAAACAATTTGGTGCATATCGTGAATCCGGAGATATCGGGTGGACGCGTTTCCAACGCATGCCAGAGGTGCTGCGTAAAATCGCGCCCAATCCCAGTTGGTTTGCATATCGAATAAACGGTTTGGTGCCACAGCACGGATATCGAGTCGAAGTGGATTACCCTGACGATGCTTTGCGTACCTTCGCAATCGCGCTGCGTGAAGCAGAGCCGCTGTCGTACCCGGTTGCCGGAGGCGTCGATAGCGGTGGCGAATTTTCACTTACACATACCATGCAGACGCATACATTGTATTTTTGGCCAAGAACAAGCGATGTACGTATTGTATTTATGACCGCGCACAACCGCATGCGCGCCGCCGCGTCACGCGTACGTATATACCGCCTGGCGGGGGATTTACTCCCGCTCGCGCCGCCTGGTGGCCGCCACTTTATCAATTGGTACGAGGAAGGCGACAATTATCAAAGCATGTACGGAGTACCTAACGCTGATACCGATGCAATGCGCGATGCAAATCGCATAGGCGTGGAACGTTGGGCAAAAGCGGCGGGTTATCGCGGTGTGAATGTGCTCTCACCGACTGTCTCTATTTATCATTTCAGTCTATATCCGTCCCGGTTCAACCTGACATTTACGTCTTCGCCTCATGACGATAGCTTGCAACGTATCTTGCTGATGAGTGAAAAATACGGTCTGAAAGTTCTGCCTGAAATACATCCTAGGGCGGACGAACTGGCGTGGCCGAACACCGACACGAGTCACACAGCGGCGAATTTACTGGTCAACAAGAATGGAGAGACAAATTATTTTTCTACGGACAAAAAAAAACGCAATTATCCCCCGTATTACAACCCCGTCTTCCCGGCAAATCAGGATTGGTACGTGGGCATGGTTGGGGAGTTGGCCGACCGTTTCAAAGATTCACCCGCTTTGCTGGGTATCAATCTGCGTCAAATGAACTGGGTTAACGCCTCGCTAAACAATTTTGTGTCCTTGGACTGGGGCTATGACGATTTTACTGTTGCGTTATTTCAACAAGACACCGGCATTAAGTTACCGGCAACGATGTCATCGGATGCGCCTTTTCCGCTGGTAGTCAAGGCACGAGTGCGTTATAAATGGCTGATGTCGCATGCGCGCGAACAATGGATAGCCTGGCGCTGCAACAAAATCGCGCAGCTTTATGCGCGCATACGCGACCGCATCCAACTGGCGCGACCGGATTTAAAGCTATTTTCCTCCGTATTCGCCCGGACCGGCTCATCCTCCGGTCACGACGCGCTACGCGGTGCCGGTATCGACCCCCGCTTATTAACGCACATTAAAGGTGTAGTGTTGATCAATGCACTACACACCTATGGAAGGCGTGATACGCTTGAGGTTGCTAACCGGCAGGTGCGCGATCAACTTGTGGATGCCAACAATTTGCATGCACTGTATACGCCGCCGGCGTCCGGTGCATTCCTGAATTCCGCCAACTATTTGGAGGCCACCGGTGTCGTAGCGACCAATGTCGCGTTGGGATTTCCAGCGTCCACCAAGACAACTTGGACCAGTGCCGCAGCCACCCCCGCTGGGCGGCATTTTTTGGAACGTTATGCCATCCAACTTGCAGAAACGGATGCCACCTGGTTGGGCGACGGAGGCAATGCCTATTCGCTGGGACAAGCGGAATTGGGAGACTTTATGCGCGAATATCGCGCCCTTCCCGATACCCCCTTTAGTCTGCGGGCCGATGCGCGCGATCCCATCGCCGTGTGGGAGTTACGGCGTGCCCACGACTATTTATTTTATGCGGTCAATCGAGAACGTTATCGCGTTAAGATACAAATACAGATTCAAGGTAGCGGCGCGATACGGCGATTATCCAACGGCGAATACGTTGCCCGCCCCAACGGCGTCTTGGAACTGGATTTGATGCCTTATCAACTGCTCGCGTTTATAGCGCCCGAGACGGTCGCAATTTCCACGATAATTACTTTTGTTTCTCCTGAAATTAAAGACCTTATAAAAATACAAGTGCAGTGGCTAACATTATTACGCGCGGAAATTGAAGGCCAAGTGGCGTTTCCGTCGCTGAATAAACATCAACGTATGATTTTGAAAAAATATGCTACCGAGACGGGCACAGCGTTACGCCATCGACAGTGGTGGCGGGCGCGCGCACTCCTAGAAAATCATGAGTTGCTTGATATTTATGACACACTGAATCGTCGCCCGCCAAAACTCCGCAACAATGACTCGTAATCAACGTTCCGCGCCGCAGCGAGTGGGCAGTTATATTTCACTTAAATCGCCGCATGAGACGTGAAACACGTCCGATTTTTCGTCCCGGAATTTCGTTAATAACGTCACCGTTTACCGTCACCACCTTGGGTCTAACGATGTCCCGATGCGCATTTGATGTATCTATATGCGCAGTGCTGCGCGACTTGTTCAATACCGTCCCTAGCAAATGTGTACCACCCAACATCTGCACCGCTCGTTCGATATCGTCGCCGACGGTCACACCCTCTTCAACCACGAGTAAGGCCGCATCGACAAAGGGCGAAAAAGCCAACGCGTCGGCCGTGGACAGCAATGGAGGCAGATCAAACACGACAAGCCGCTCGGGATAACGCATTTTTAGTTCCTGCACCAACTCCGACATACGGCGCGAACTCAGCATTTCCGCCGAATTTTGCAACGCCCGCCCGCCGGGCAATACCACGAATCCATTTACACCGGGATTGATCAATATCTTTTCTAAGGCGACACCGTCGATCAGATATTCACTCAACCCCGGCCCGGGAGGCAAACTGAGATAATCGCGCACAGCGGGCGCTCGCATATCCGCATCGACCAGGAGCACGGTCTGCTCAATCTCCGCCGCCATACTCATCGCCGTATTAATCGCAACCAGCGTTTTTCCTTCACCTGCGGAGGCGCTGGTGACCGCCAACGCATTCCAACGGTTGGCGCGCATTCTTTGTAAAACTTGAGTACGCAGCATCTTGAACGCCATGGTATACGCGTCATTTCCTGTGCCGTTGATGATGCGTTTTTCGCCCATCGCGTGCGGCAACAAACGACAGCTACGCGTCGATGAGTAGACGATTTTTTTTTCAGACTGAAACATTTCTATACCCAGGTTAGTTTACGGGCCAATACGTACCAAAGCACATCCAACGGCATAAAATAAATATGAATAATAATCGCTCCACCCACCAATATCGCCAACGATGCTGCGAGCCGTGCGCGCTTTTTTAATGTGTTACGCGCTTTTTCTCGAATATTTTCTGTGTAAGGTATAGTCGCCAAAACGGGTGCGGCGACCTTTGCCGACAACATTTTCGCATCGCGTATCGTATCATCCAAGGATTCCTGTACGCTGGCAAAGCCTAGCGCACCGCCTAAGGCCAAGACAAAGCTTAATAGCAGGATGGCGAGGCGATTTGGACTATGGGGTTTCTCCGGGTATTCCGGCGGCTCGATCAACGAAAAACGCTCGCCCTTACGATCTTTCTCCAACTCTTGAGCGACCTGCGCCTCCAATTCCTTTTCCCGTATCTCTTTATACTTTACTAGCGCATTATCGTGCGCGCGCGCCAGATCCAGATATTCTCGTTCGACCTGCGGCGTTTCCAACAAACGCCTCTCATAGGACTCGAGTTTTTCGATTAAATTTTTGCGTAACTTATTTTGTCCTTCCAGTTCATTAGTGACCGAGTGTAATTGCGCCTGAAAGGTTAGATAAAGCGGATTGTCCGGTGCGCTGTCGGACGCCAGCGTTAATTTATCCTCATTTATAGCGTCTTTCCCGCTTTCTTCCAACGCCAGAATCGCCTTTTTCAACCTAACCACATCCGGATGACTACTGGAATATTTTTGTAAGGCTGCGGCTAAATCCGCCTGCAACTTGACCATCTGTGCGCCGATCTTACCGTCGCCGCTGCCATTTTTTCCTACGACTCTCTGCAAGCCTTCGATCTCCTGACGCATCCTCACCATATCGGGGTGATCAGGCGAATACACGCCGGATTGCGTTGCATATCGCACCTTCAAAAATCGCAAACGTGCCACCGGGCCTAACGTCGGCTCGCCCGCAACGCCGCCACTGGCGCTATTTGGTTCGATTTTAGCCAATTCCGCTTGCAAATAAATTTTGCGCTCCTCCAAACTGACCAATTTCTGATCCAGAGCCATCAGTTCGGAATCGGTTCTATCCCTGAGCTGCATGTTAAGTTGTGATAATTCAGGCAATCTGCCGATATTTTTTTCCTTGAATTCGGCAACCTTGGTTTCTATCGCCGCCAGGTCTTGACTCAATTTTATGGATGCGTCGGAAAGAAACGAAGAGGTCTCCGCCGCCTTATTGCGGCGGTTTTTTAGATTTTCATCGAGATAGAGCGATACCAATTCGCTAGCGACTTTTTGTGTCGCCGCTGGATTCTCCCCGTCATACGATAGTGTAAACGCAATCGTCGCGCTGATACGCGATCCACTACGCCTATCCGTGACATCTGCGGTAACAGGATTCAATTTAATGTCTTTGCGCATGCGTTCCAGTATGTCTTCACTGGTCTCGTGCCGACGTTTTTTTGCATATAGACCGTATTTGTCTACCAAGCCCATCAGAATAGCGCGCGTCATGATTTGTTGGCTAATCACCTGCATACGTTCATCTGCAAAACTGGTAATTGTAGAGCGCACCATCTCAGGCGGGATTTCTTGTTCCTCGATCAGGATGGTGGCGGTGGAACGATACACCGCAGGCAGCAAAAACGCAACCGCCGCGCCTATAGCAAACAGCGTCCCGGCGACTAACAACATTGCCGTCTTGCGACGCCGGAGGATGCCAACATAGTCTAACGTATGATTAGGAGTTTCCTGCATCTTTTGATATCAATCTATAAGAGTGATCGGCAACCGCATAGCAGCGGAGAAGTTACCCGGCCTCGCCAAACCGTGACCTAGGTGATACGCGCTACATCATATACCGCGATTCCGCAACAAAAGTTGCGGTTCTATTGCTATTTAGTGACAGTCCGCAGGTGCGCCAAGCGCGCCGTTCAATGTCGCCTAGACCCGAAGTTTTTGTGTCCGTCATAACGTAACCCGGCAAATATCGCGTTGGCGATTATCGTCGCGCCGCTGTCATAATGTAATCTCGCTCTCCGTACCCCTGATTCCAGACTCCACGCCTCTTTAAAATTCCATCTCAATAGCGGTGACACCGCATAATAGCGGCTGTTGTTTATAGTTTGGGTCCCCGCCGAATATTTCGAACGGTAAACAGACGCATCTAACGTTAAATCAAGCTTTGCAAACCACTGCGTAGAAATATAGATCATCAACTTATCAGTTTGTGCAATGGCGCCGGCCCCGCTTGGACTAATACTGCGGTCGAATTTCGTCTGTATTTTTGTAGCGTCCGTGAGCTTGCCCTCTATCATCGCGCCACCTGAATATCCCCTAGCCGGAAACTGGCGCGTAACGGTGGTTTTTTCATATGCCATCAATCCAAAATAGCACTCGTAAATCCGCCCTGGACAATAGCTTATATCCTGATGCACCGTAGTTGACGTTCGATACTCGCCAACATTTAGCGTTCCCGCTAAACGTTCAGTAAATTTTTGTGAAAACCCGATAAGGGCATTATAACCTTTTGAGGCGATTTCGGTGTGGCGGGTGCGGTATTGAAAGTAGTTTATACTTGCGTTGGCGGTGCCCATGGAAGAATATTGGTAACCGACATCTGCATTCAGCGTTTTATTTTGATAATTAAACAATCCGTTATACATGCCCGCACCGTAACTGACATCGGTTAGACCATACCCGATATTGAGCGCGACACGCTCGGTAAGCGAGAATTGCCATGTGGGATTCATGCTCAGGCTATTACGTTCGGCATCTGCCAAAATAACACCCGCGCCGGTCTGCGCATTGGCAAGTGTAGAATCACGCACCGCTGCGATATCAATACCACCCCGATATCGTTCACCGGAATAAATTGCGATGACTGAAAACCGCGGATCTATGCGGTGATTTCGATTTTCACCCGCATAACTATTTGCAGCGGCGCCCCCGGTAGCCGCGATAGACCAACGATCCGCCTTATTGGCCACCGCTACCGAGGGATACAGTACGTTGACCCATTCCGCACGATGCGGCAGCGTCGAAAATCGATAGTTATCATTATATTCCGTGCGCGACGAGGCGGTAAATTGCGAGTACCATTCATTCGCGTGCGCAGCGGCTGCGGGAATTAAAAACGCCAGCGTCGCCACGTTAAATAACGGTATGTTGGCCATGCCTTTTACGGCACGATCAATACATCGCCGCCCTTGAGCGGTATGTTTTGATCCAGGCTGTCGCCATTTTCCACTTGCGAATAGAAGAACGGGATCGCCAGTTCTCGATCACCGTTCCGGCGCAAAATTTTGATGGCGTTTTTTTCCGCAAAGGGCGTAAGCCCCCCGGCCATCGCCAACGCTTGCAGCACATCGACATATCGACCGGCGGAAAACTCGCCCGGGCGATTCACTTTGCCCAACACATACACTTTATTGCTCAGCACTTTGACCACCGCCACCGACACCACCGGATCCGGAATATATTTTTCCAGCGCCTTCGCAACTTCTTGCTCCAATATTTTAGGCGTTTTTCCGGCGGCTACCAGCGTTCCAACCAACGGAAAAGAAATTCCGCCGTCAGGCCTCACTACGATTTCTTTTTTTAGCCCCTCTTCCTTCCAAACGGTAATTTCCAGAATATCTTCCGCGCCAATCCGATATTCTCCCTGCACCGCCGGCAATTCCTTATGCACAGCCGCCAAGCGGCTGGACGCGGGAGGTACAGGCGGCCATGTACTCCATTCATCGCCTTCGTCCATCGTACCCCCCAACGCCAACAACGGGGGCGCGCAGGCCAGCCCCAATAATATTCGATATAGCGCCCCGTTGATTGACATATACACTCCAAAATAAATTTTTACTACTGCAAACATTTCGTGCCCGTCATAAACGCCGCCATCAGCCTAAACCGTCACTCCTTGGCAAGCTGATTTTCCAATTTTTCTTTGTACTCTTCGACTATGCCGTATTCCTTAACTTGCTGTATTTTCGTGATCGGCTCGGATAACAGCAATACTTCCAGCAACCCTTTATCTCGATATAATTTTAGGATTTCGTTGTTAATATTATAAAGCGCTACATTTTTCTTTTCACATTGATCTAGTGTTTTAGTACGTTGCAGCACCAGCCCTTCCGACTGCTTGCGTCTATTCTCCACGTCCTCCAGTTGCGCGCGCAACTGGTCTAAATCCTTTAACATCCCTGACTGCTTAATCTGCTCGCCATCCAGTTTTGTTTTTAATTCCTCGCTGGCGTGCCGCAATGCGTCCATTTGCGCGTTTAGCTCTGCTTTTTCCTTGCTGTTTTGCAGATCGGATTTTTTTTGTTTGTCCAACTGCGCCGTCAGGCGCGCGACGGTTTGTTCCAGGGCCGATTTTTCGGTCTCTAGCCGCAACTTTTCTTGCGCATTTTTCTGTTGCACCAATTGCATTCTGCGCAAGGCCTCACGCTCACGGGAACTTCCGTCTGCGGCATCCGCCGCAGAGGGTGTCAGCATCCATACCAACACAACGGGCAGGCATGCCATGAAAACGCTATATTTGCCGCCGATTTTTGTTCTCATCGCGATCTCCTTTCACCCTAAAATTTTGCACCGAGATCGATTTGTACCACATCTATTGCCAATGGCGGGCCATCTATCTGGTCGGCCGTCAACCAGCGCACTGTCATCCAGGTATCGGTTGTGATGCCGTAATTTAAGCCCAATACCCAGCCCTTGGTATCAGTGCCGCCAAGATGCAGATCCGAATCCGTATAGGCGTCTACTACTGCGTCACGTTGCAGGTATTTATAGGTTCCTGACACTTGCCAATCGCCGCCCTTACGCATTTCTTGCTTACCGACGATCAGTTTGGCGAGATAACCTTTGGTGCGGGGCGGTACATCCACTTGACCGCTAGTACGCTGTGTTATTGCGTTGCGGTCATAGCCCACATTGTTGACATAGTCGCCGATTAATACCAAATGTGTAGGATCCAACAAGGCAATATCCAACGATCCGGTCATATTCAGTTCGGTATAATCCGCCGCCAGACCCAATAAACGCGTCGCTCCGGTTGGATCCAGATTAAACACGGTATTGCCGCGCTGCACGAATTTCGGCGTCATGCCCTTGTTGGCATTGTCTTGCAGGCTGTTCATGGCGCCCGCAATCTTTTTGTAGTCGTAATATCCGACACCGAATTTTATGCCAATGCGATGAGAAACCGGGGATTCCAACCCCATTTGCGCGCCGTATAACCACTTATCGTTAGCACACATCGTGTTCTGCGCGGCATTGGCGCAATCTTGTTTTTCCAGAGGAAAGGCGCCGACAGTAACAAAGGGACGTGGCCAACCGTCGATTAAATTGGGGGACAACTTACTAAATGCGCCCTCAAATCCGAGGTCCGACGCCCACACCAAATCCGTGCCAAACCATGGATTGCCGGTGCGGCCGACCCCAAACTGCCACCATGTCCAAGGCTCCAGTTTTATCGCCGCCAAATCCAACGCGAGCCCATAACGATTAAATGAGTTCCCCATGGTCTGATTTGTGGATATCGGATTACTCGGGCTACCGCTGGCAATGCGTGTCTCGATGCGCGCCGCATCAGACAGCTTCGCCTGCATGCCGATGCGCGCGCGCAACCGATAGAGTTGATAATTCTCCGTCGTATTCTGCATTGTGTATCCGCCGCCGGCATTAGTGGCTAGAACATTTTCATAGGGCGCATTACTTTTCGAAAAAATATTTTTTTGATACCGAATGCGCAAGTCGCCGCCCCACTTAATGCGCCCTATCCATTCCGGCAACGCGCCCGGTTCGCCCCAATGCTCCCTGGCCGCTTGCGCCACAATTTCATTACGCAATTCATCTTTGATTGTATTGCGCACGGATTCCGCTAAATATGGTACACGTACTGCGCGTGTTTCCGTTGCCTCAGATATCTGTTTAGTCTGCGCCTCCGGCGGTTCCGCCGCCAGGCTGGTGCCGATAGTACACAATAAATACGCCATAGAAATTTGCGCTATTTTTTTTTGTTTAGTGTAAATATGCCTATAATTCTTTGCGAATGCGTTCACGGATTGTCGTTCCTTGTTAAAAATGATTGGTTACTCTCAGCTTCACAGGCTGAGGCATATCGTTAGGCGGCAGATCTTTGAGTGGCGCGAGCTGCGCCAGAGCCACCTTAATCGCGTCGTCTGTCTGCGCCTTACCTGCCGTGCCGGCCAATTCAAAACGCGCCAAACTGCCGTTGCTTTCAAACCAAAGTTTCAAGATCACTTTAAATTCCTCGCCGCGCAGCTTTTTATTTTTCACAAACGCCGCTTGAATCTGCTGCTGGACCATTGCGGTGTACCACGCAAATCTGCTACCGCCGCCACCGATGGTCGTGATATCGCGGCCGCCGGGTTTGCCGACTAAACCAAAGGCATCACCACCGGCGCCGCCCTGCGTATCGACGCCTAAATCCGGCCCGGCAGGCGGTTCGCCGGGCGGCGCTTGTTCGGGTTCCGGTTTATTCAATTCCTCTTTTATCTCTTCGGGTTTGGGCGTTTCAGGCTCCGGAGGTTGTTCTTCCGGTGGCGGTGGCAACGGCGGTTTAACTAACGAAATCTGCTGCACCCGTCGCGCTTTTGGCGATTCTGCGCCAACCATTAACCCACGAATCATCCACAGCGCGCCCACCACAAACAACACCAGAAATGCAGATCCCGCTAACATCGGGAGGCGTCGCCGTATACTCTTTTTTTCCGTCATCGCGCGCGCCCTTCCGTACGACCTATTTCACAAGTTTTTGCGTAACTAAACCCAAGTGCGTAATTTCCAATTTTCCCATCAAATCCATAACGGCGATCACTTTCTCATACTGGATCTTCGCATCGCCCTTTATCACCACAGGGAGATCCGGCGTGATGGCTTTGTATTGGCGCAAACGCGTTTCCAATTCGGCCATGCTTACCGGATACGTATCAAGATACACTTGACCGGCCGCGTCTATCGTCACCGCCTTGGTCTTGGGCTGCGCCAAATTCGGCGTGGCGCTGGCCTTGGGTAAGTTGACCACGATGCCTTGCACCGTCGCCGTGGTCATGATGATAAATATCACCAATAATACATACGCCAGATCCAACATCGGCGTGATATTGATATCATCATATGGCTCGTTATCGTCCTGAACTTTCATACACGCTCGCTACTGGAGAATAATTTTCGGCGATTCTGGCGACGAATTCGTCGGCGAATACGCGCATGTCCGCCGACACGTTTTTGATTCTGCTGGCCAGGTAGTTGTAACCGAACAACGCAGGGATCGCGACCACCAAGCCTGCAACCGTGGCGACCAGCGCGGCAGCGATACCCGGCGCAATCGCGGCAACATTCACGTCACCGGTCGCCGCGATCGCCGCGAAGGTGATCATCACGCCGACGACCGTGCCCAATAACCCGAGAAACGGCCCGCCACTGATCGCAATCGTCAGCAACACCATTAGACTATTAAGCTTTTGCCCCTCGCGCACCAATGACGCATCCAGTGTGGCGCGTATCGCGTCTATTGATTGCGGTGATAAATTTTTTGGCATTTGCGCGTTGCCGTTGAAGCGATTTTTTATCTCCTGCACGCCCGCGTGATAAATGCTGTAGACCGGCGCGTGTTGATAATGATCATGGCGTCCAAACAACGTCATCAACACCGGAGAATCGTGAATATCCGCGTCGATGCTCTGGTCGTCGTCGGCATCGAGTTTTGCGGTGTCGGCGAGTTTTAAATGGTGAAACGCCTGCAAGAATTCTCGATTGCCTTGTTCCGATTTTTTTATCACCAGCGCCTTCGACACCATCACCATCCAACTGATCGCCGCCATCACCAACAACACCATGATGACCACCCACCCGTCTAAGGTCACCGAATGCAAAATTGTCCCGAAATATGAATTCCCGCCTGCCGCCTCGCCCGATTCTGCGGCACCCAACGTCACCAACGCGGCATCTGGGCTTTGACCTTTGGCAGCCAACGCGATCCAACTGGCGGAGCGCGCGGTACTGGCGATATTTACTTCATCCATATCGCCTTTAAATTTTTCGCCTATAATTACGCTGCCCTGCAATTGCGGCATGGTTATATCCGTTGCGCCGGCCTCTTTGCCATCCACAAACACAGTCAAACTACGATCTGCGGTAATCGCTATGTGATGCCAAACCGCCGGTGCCATTGCGCCGCCCAAGGCCCTGCCAGCACCCATCGCGGCGACTAATTTGGTGCCTTGCACCAACAACCACAACGGCTGCGCGCCATCTTGTAATTTAAACAACACTGCGTCCTTCTGCGGCGCATCGAATTTTATCCATGCGGAAAACGTAAACCCGCTGGCACTATCAAATTTAATCGCAGGCGCAGGATTAATAACAATCTTTTCCGCACCATTGAATGCCATCCCCGCGCCGACCACCGCCGTCGCGGTGCGGTTAGCCGGAAATTGCTCGGCGCGCAACGTATTTGCGCTAACGTCTTGCGGCGCACCGGCCGGTTCCGCAAAGTGATACATCAAGACTTGCTTGGCGTCGTAAGTGCCTGCGGCCTCTGCACCTGCGGGTGCCTTGTCATTGCCGTAATAGACCCAGGCGGACGCGGCTTTTCCTGCCGCCAATGCAGGGAGTTGCACCCACACTAAGGCAAGCTCGTTCACTGCGTCGAATTTTTCGATGTGATATTTCAATAACGTTTTGTCGTCTGCCGCCACAAAACGCATATCGGCACCGTCTTCTCTGGCATCGAGAAAATTGAAATTTCCGGTATGCAGGCGCACCAACATCGGTATATCGGCCACCGCTTCGCCGGTGCCTTCCGCAGTTTTAAGCGTAATTTTCGCGCGGTGCGCCCAATCGCCGTTCCACCACGCCCAACTTGGCGCGGAAAAAAAAGCCGTACTCATCAACAATGCGCACACTATTTTTTTCATATTCCAATCCAGCGTTCATCCACAAGAAAAAGCATCGTAAAATCTATTTATCGGTCCATTATAGTAAGCCAATGTTGCAAATATATGATGCATGCCTGCATTCAATCCAGTCCTGCACCTTGCATAGTGTCGGGTTTGCCATCGTCGCCATTTTTCTTTTTGATTTCTATGCCGCCATCCTCGCCCACGCCGATCACCTCTACCGTCAACAGCAAGTGCTTGGCAGGCGTTTGTCCCTGATTCGCCTGCGCGTTAGCGGTCATGGCCTTGGCCGTGGAACTCACGTCCCCCGCGCCCGCCGCCAAACTGCTCGCGCCGACCATACTGGCAGAGACCCCACCGGTATCCATCACGGGCACACCTGTGGCGGAACCGGAGAAGCTGATATTGGCGGCATTGGCCACGTGCAAAGCGGCGATGACCACATTACCCGCCGAACTGATACCCGCCTCACCCGCATCTATGGTGCCCCCAGGGGCAAACAGATAGACATTGCCCGGCGCAGGTGTCTGCAAGGGGCCGGGGCCGTCGGGGTCGGAGGTTGAGGTGCGTATACCGCTGCCGGAAACATCGGCAGGGATTGAATAGTAGGAGGTGCCATCCTTGTTATTGGTGATCTTTTTCGGCGGCTGGGTCGCGCGCGAATCGCGCGCGCCGCGCCCGGCGTCTATGCTGCCAAAGGCGCTGTAGAGCAGTATGTCACCGCCCAACAAGGTCACGATCTTGGATTGGTTGATATTAAAGTCGCCCGACAAATAGGCGCGGACAGGGCCTCCGGCGAAGGTCATAATGCCCGCCTGCCTGGCGGCGGATAAGGGTGCTGCCATTGTCAGCGGACCCGCATAAACACTCCCGTGCGGCACTAAGATATCTATGCCGCTACCATGGGCAGTAGTGACCTTGGAGGCATTGGCGCCTGTATACATCGTGATATCCCCCGGCCCGATATTAGCCAAGTTGAACATCCCGGCGATAGCAGCAGTGCCTAGCGCAGCATCTTTGGCCTGGCCCGCTGCCGACAGTTGCTCGAACAGCGCGTCTATGCCACGCAACGGCACGTCGCCGCGCACACCCGCGATCACGGTGATGTGGGCGCTGTCCGATGCCGGCAGGCTGGGGTTGTAATCGTTGCCCACCGCCATGATGCCATAGCTGGCGCCCAGATCGATGTTGCGACCCGCTTGCACCAGCAATGCGCCGGGGCCGCCAAGTTGTATTTTCTCCGCAACCATACTGTCTTTAAGAATAATGTCTTTCCCAGCCTTAACCACGCTAAGATCACTGACGCCCAGGTTTTGCAATGTGAATTGCACCGTGTCTGTAATATCCCGGCCGGCCTCTATCCAGGATTTTTGCGGCAAGGTTATCGTCACGTTGGCAATATCGCCGCCTGCGTCCACTTGATAGCGATAGCCAGAGTCTTCCGTGCTAACGATCCGATTGCCGTCTACGGGCAGCAACCTAGTTGGAGCAGGCTGCCCCCCACCAAAGGTTTGTAACGCAGCGAACTGCCAGCTCGCCGCCATGCGTGGCACCACGTCGCTTACCTTCATATTCAGGCTGAATATATCGTTTCCGGCAATCAAGGACAATTCGCTGAGGGTTGAAGGAAATAGTTTCAAGAAGGGGATAACACCACCGGACGGCACCGCCTGAGCAATGCTTCCCTGAATTGCCGTCACGGATAATCGCGGCGCATAAACGAGCGGCGCGTCCGATGGCCGGGATGACAGGGAATCGCCCAGGGCGACGTTGCCCGTCAGCGAGAGCAACTCCACGCCACTGGCGGGCGCGTAGGTGAAAAAAGTCGCGCCCGCTTTATTATTGGGCGCTACGTTAAGGCTTGTAGGACGCGGCAGAAACAGCGCTGTGGGGTTGGCGACGCCCTGTAGGCTAATATCGCCTATTGATTGCACGCGAATATTCGCGCCCTCAAGCGCCCTATCATTGCTTACGCCCATCAGAAAGAGTGCGGCCTTGGCCGTAGACGTGCCAAAGGTACCGCCGGTGGTCATCACGCCCAGGCCACGCGCGACTAAAAATTCACCGCCGATCACATCGCGCCCCGCCAGCAGCGACAAATTGCCGCCGCCCTGCACATCGATTTGACTGGCCCCGGTTTCATCTTTATAGATGCGACCCGTCGTCGGCAACATCACGGATAGGCTACGAATATCCTGCCCCGCGCTTACGCGCAGGTCACCGCCGGCCAGCGAGCCGACATTGTGCGTGAAGGCCGTGCGATCAACCCACCACTCTGCGGCTTGTCCGTCCAGCGCAACGCCGTTACCCGTGGTACGTCGATACCACTGGTTAAGCCATTGCTGTTGCGCCGCCGCGCCTACCACGTCGCGCTGCGCACTAATAACTATGTTGCCACCCCCCACAGGAAATTGCCTGGCCTGCGTCCCTAACGCGGTATCCCGGTTTACGCCCGTCCGCACCGCCCCGCCCGGAACACCCGGCGATCCCGCAGTATAAATCACCGCCGCTGAGGAGGTGATGGCCGGGTTGGGCGGACCGGCGATTATCACATCGCGCCCCGCAGCGATCACGATGTCGCCAGTACCGGTACGCAACTTGCCTACGGCGGTGCTACCGTTGTTATTGAGTTTCACATCGCCGCCCGCGATGATCTGCGACAAGGGCAATACCGCCATGCTATCGGCGGCAGCTAAATCGGCACCACCGGTCAGGCGCAGTGTCCACGACGGCAGGGGCGATAAGTTGTCGTTGGGAAAGCCCAGATAACTGTTTATATTTACGGTGCCTGCGGCGCGCAGTGTCAACACACCAGGCTCGTTGCCTTGCAGCCAGGCGGGTTTGGTCAGATCCCAGCCTGCGACCAGCGCCATATCACCCGCGCTTTGCAATTCGAGGCCGGGGCGCACATGCACATTTTCTGGGGCGATGCCCTGTAGGCCGCCCAGCCCAGCCAACATCGCCGGGGCGTTGGACATAAAGGCCTGGGTATCCGCCCACACTGGGTTGCTGACGATGGCACCGGTCACGCCGCTGTTGATAGTGCTGATGCCTGAGTAACTGCGGTTGCCGACCACCACCACCTGACCGGCCTTGCCACCCGCGCCCGCATTGGCACGCACTGTGCCCGCCAGGGTTGCAGCGACGCCATCCTGGGCCAGGGTACGTGGCGCGGTGAAACTCACCTGCCCGCCATTGCCCTTGGCACCGGCGGATACGTCGATCAAGGATTGGCGGTCAAACGCGAGCGCGCCCTGCACCGCCGATAAATCTACCTTGCCGCCATGCGCGTAAGCGTCACCAGCGCCGCTAGCGGCCGACGTGCCACTGACGTCGATGACGCTGCCCGCGACCAGGATCACGTCCTTGCCTGCGGTCATCGTCACCGCACCGCCGCCCGCGACGGCGGAGGCGTCTAACTTGCCCGCCAAGGTGATGCTGCCGCCATCCACGGCCAGGTTGACAGTGTGCGCGTTTACCGTGTCGGTGGCTGCAATGACAACATCACCATTGCGGACACGCATTTGCCTCGCCTCGGTGAAGCCTGCCTGGTTAAGCACCGTATTGAGGTCGGAAAAATTGACCATGCTGCCGACATCCAAGCTTGCCGTGCCTTGCTGGTAGCCAGGTTGTGCCGTGGCCTTGAGTGTGCCCGCCAGAATAGCGGTGTCGCGGGAACACACGCTTAAGCTGCCCGCATTGCCGCCTGCCGCAGCGCCGGAAAGATCGATCACTGCCCCGGCGCTCACCTGCACCTGGCCCGCCTCGGCATCGAGCGCCACCGCACCGGCAAGTGCGAAGACCACGCGGTGGCCGATGGTTTTTTGCACCCCGGCGGCGGCAATGCGCGCGCCGTCGCCGATCACCAAGTCGCCGCGAGTGGCGGTCAAGCTTATGCGCCCGGCGGGTAAATCAATATTGCCGGTATCGGTGAGCCCGGTGATACCCGTGATCTCCAGACGACCGCCCAAGCCAGTGAGTGCAGGCAATCCGGTGCCCGTACCCAGGCGGGTGATAACCACTGAATCTGCCAACCACCGCTGATCGGAACCCGAGGCGGTGCTGATCCGCCCGGCGCTCAGTTTCAGCGCGCCCGATGCCGTCAAACTGCCGCTATCGCGGCCAGAGATATCCTGGCTCGCACTCACGGTCACGTTGCTAAAACCTTTGATTTGCTGATCGCCGCCGCTAATCACGATCTGGCGCGCGCTCATAACCAAGTCACCTGCGCCGTCGGGCGTACCCTGCCACACCGAACCATTATTGGCTAGGCTCACCGTATCGGCGCTGATAACGGCCGCATTGTGACCGTTTACTTGGTAGCCTGCGAGGCCTGCGGACTGTAAGTTCAACCGCTGGAGCTTGGCGCCACCCAATGCCACGTCACCGTACAAATCCATGCTGCCATAACTGCGTAGCGACAAACTGCCCAACCCTGTGAGCGAGGCCAATTGCGCATTGCTCAATACCAAACCATCACCGATACCGTCCACCACGCCCAAACTAACGCGCTTGGCGCCCAGGCTCAGGGCTCCGCCGGACGCAACCTTCAGATCACCTGCGAATTGGGTATTGCCGCTGGCATCCAGCATCAGTGAACCGCCCGCATCCAGCACAGCCCCGGACGCTACTGTCAGGTTGCCTGCTGTACCGTCGCTACCCGTGCGCGTCAGCGGCACCTCGGCACCCGCCGACACCCGCAACAAGGCTCCATTGCCGCTCACATAGAGCGCGTAGCCGTTACTGGAGGCCGTGCCCGTAGCGCGGATCGCACTGCCCGGACGCACCTTGAGATCATTCTTCGCCACCAGCATAAATTCGGGGCCTTGCAGCGCGTGTTGCGCGTCATTGGCGACCAACACTTGATCAGCGCTCACCGTGATTTGTTGACCTGGAGCGCGGTTGCTGCGCGTGCCGCCCAACAGAACACTCGCGTTCATCGCCGACAGGGTAGCGGCGTCTAGGCGCAAATAGCCGGCGGGCACCGCAGTGTTGGCATCGGCGACCACCGCGATTTGCGTGGCCGCGATATCAACCTGGGCCATCTCGCCACCCAGCGCGGCAGCGGTGAGCACTTGGCCTTGCATGGTCAACGATTGGCTGGCCTGAATCGACACGCGGCCCGCATCCTGAGGCAGGGGTATTACCGCGTTGTGCGCCATGGCCTGCTTGGCGAGGAAATCCGGATGGTAAAAGGCATATTCCGATTGTGCATGCACCTGGGCGTTGCTGCTCAGGGCGTAGCCCGACCAGCGTGCCTCGTGAAGATCGCTGCCGCTCACAACGCCGTAACCCGCCACCACCTGGATACCGCCGGGCAGGGGGGTGATCACACCTCGCGGCATGTCGGCGAACTTAGCCCCGGCGGGTGTAATGCGATAAGCCCCCGGCAACAAAGCATAATATGCAGGCAATAACGGATATATCCCGGCCTCTAGGTCAGGCGTGCCGGATACATAAACGCCGTCATAGGTCGCGCCATCGACCATGCCTTGCCCCTGCTGCTGCAAGTCGGTGTCTATGGGCGCAAATTGGCCCTTGGTGCCGGGTAGGATGGCAAAGGTACCAGGCTGGACGAGCACGTCCTTGGAACCACCCGGCCCTGGCACAAAGGCCACCGCCTGCACGTCGCCGCCGCCGGAGACATCGACTACCGCACCCGCCGCCTGGTGGATGCCGGCACCGTTAAGATTGATCGTCTTGTGCGGCAAACGGGTGATGGGGATGCCCGCGTAGCGCCACTCCTGGCCGTTAAGCACGCCGCCAAAGGGCACGCTCTGCACGCTGCCCGCCACCGAGGTACGGCTGTCCGGCAACAGGTTTAGGCGCTGGGCATTCAGGTTAATCTGACCCAACGGTACACGAATCACACCGCCTTGATCAATGGTGTCGGCATCCAATGTCAGCGTGCCGAAAGCGCTCCAGGGCTCGGCCGGGGCGTGGCCGGTGCTGGCGATCTGAATAGACCCGTCCACCAACGGCGAGCTGGTCGCAACACCATTGGGCACAGTGATGTTTTTAACCGCTAACGTGTAATCCGAGAAGGTGGTGGGATACAGTTGGTCGGCGGTCAAATAGAGGTTGGCCGTGGTGGTCAGCGAACCGCGCAAGTCGGTGCCGTTTAATAAGCCGGTGGCACGCATGTCACCGTTGCTAAACATATTGACCTGTTTAAAGCCGTTCAACACCGTGTTGCCATACCAGTCCAACACACCCGGCGTGCGCGTGCCGTCGGGACGCAAAGCCCCAGCGAAAATATTGAGCTGCGCGTTCCCGGTAGCGGTCGCAACAACGAGCGCGGTTGTTGATCCAAGCCTGACTTGAGGCGCGCGCAGATTGACGGTAGAGCCGCTGGTGGCGGCGATCTCCGGCGCATCCAACTTCAGGCCGCGATTCAGCGTCACATCCAGATCGCCATCGAACAGAAGCGTGTTCTGTGCGCTCAATGCGACCTTATCGAACCCGTGGTCGCGCAGCGCAGGCAGCGCAATCCGCACCTCCACGGCATCGCCTACCGGCGAGGTATTAATGGAATTCGTGTCCGACACTACGACGCGGCGCGACAGCAGCGAATTGGTTAGCGTCTCGCCAACCAAATCTTTTGGGTTATCCCATGGATTGGCCATAGACAGCGTGAATGCGCCGCCGACGCTACCCGCCTCGGCCTGCGCGCGCATGACCCCGTGCAAGCCTGCGGCAAGGGTCGCGCCCACACTCACGGATCCTGCGTCGCCCGCGATATGCCGCCGTTGCACCGGTGCCGCACTGGCTAGCTTACTGACGATGTCGAGATCGGCACTGACACCGCTGACATCGATTAACGATCCGGCGTCGGTGTTCAGTTCGGCCCGGTAGGCATTGAGTGAGACTGAACCGCCTGCCAATACGCGCCCCAACTGGAGGCTCTGCGCATTGGGCTGGCGCAACACATAGCCCGGGCTGAGCAACTGGGCGTTTGGCCCCAGGTGTAACGCATTGCCTAAATTATTAATCTGTGAATTTCCTGCGTTCAAGCTAATGGCCCCGGCGGGTGCCTCTATCCGGCCATCCACCTCCATACTATTGGCTGCCGACAACGTGACGCTGGCCTGGGGGTCGGTGACGATGGAGGCCCCTGCGGCCATGACCAAATTGCCATTGCCTGCGCTCACGGTGAGGCTAGTCGCGGTACGCTGTTCCACCGGCAGCAGCTTGACGATGGCAACGTCCGCGAGACGCGCACCCGTGGCCTGCGTCGCCGCCCGCCCGCTATCGAGCTGCCAGTTTTGCGCGACCGGCGCAAGCAGCGCATCTGCGGCAATGTTCGCAGTCCCCGCCTCCGTGTTCACGCTGTACTTGGTAAACCCGCCCTGACGGAAGAAGTCTTCGCTCAACCACAGTTCATATGGATTTTTGTTGGCGCCGGGGCCGGGACCGCCGATCGTGAGCCCACCAACCCCTCCGTTATTGCCCAATGCGTTCAGTGCAAGTGTGCCACCCTTACCCAAACCAAAGGCGCTGAGCTGGCCGAGGGCAAAACCTTGCACGAAGGGCGTGCCGGTGACCGCCGCGAGCTTGAGCGCACCGCCGTTGCCCTTGGTCACCGCGCCGTTGACGGCCATCCGCCCGCCGCCATTGGCGCTAATGCGACTGGTGGGATCCAACGTCAGGACATGGGTGGAAATCGCCACCGTACCCCCATTGGCCAGCAGTGGCGGCGATCCAGCCGCCGTGCCCGCCAGGGCGTCGTTGATCCATAGACCATCAGTGGACACCTGGCTACCTGCGCCTAACACGACGGTTGGCAAAGAAGCGTGTTTACCGAAGGTGCTTGCCCCCATCAAGCTAACGCTGCCCGCCGGTGCTACGATATCGCCATTAACCTCAATCTTATTGGCGGCCAGGCTGACGGTACCGCCTTCCGGCAGCGTGATGGTCTCGCCCTTGGGCACGGTGATGCTACCATTGGCGTAAAGCGCGACCGACCCGACGCCGTCGCGCACCCAGCTACCCTCGGCGCTGCGATGCAACGTGCCAAAAACACCATAGGGCAATATCGCGTTACCCGCATAATCGCTCGACAGAGCGGAAGTCACACCGAAAGGCGTCACCGCCAGCGGGTCGGCACCGTGGTAGAAGACCACGTCGCCGTTCTTGAAATTGTTTTCCTGCTTGGCATCATAAGCAGTGTTATCCCCAACGACCAACTTACCGCTGTCGGCCAGCGCCAGAAAATTCGCTGCGTCCTGCTGGTAACGCCCGGCGGTCACGTTGGCCTTGATGGACCCACCCAACACCAACCCCCCAGCGGCGCGCACCGTCAGCGAGCCCGCCGCCTTGCCTTCCGCATAACCGGACTCATAGATCGAAAAGGTCTTGGCCGGCCCCTGATAGTGCTCGGTGACGCCCCACTTGGCGTAGATCTTAGCGTAGCTGTCCAACATACCGTCGTAACGCACATCATTCGGGGCGTTACCGATGTCGTAGACCTTGCCCCCTGAAGTCAGCTTGGTAGTGGCATAATACCCCCCGGCATAACGATAACCGCCGCCCGATACATCCAATAATGCGCCGCCGCGCTGAATCACATCGCCCTGAGATTCCAGCGTGATATCGCCGCCAGTGGCCGCCTTTTCGGCGATGCCGCGCTTGACTGCGCCAAGGTAGCCGCTGATGTCGAATAAGGGCGTACCCTTACGCGCATCCACCGTCACCGTGGTACCTGGCAACAGACCGTCGCGTTGCAACGGACTGTCCTTGGTTTCGCTGCTGGTGATTTGGATGTTGAGCAGGTTTTTGCTCATCGCCAAATCCGCCCAACTACCAGCGGCGTTTATCGCGCTGCCGTCGTCGAGATAAACGCGCGTGCCCGCAGCATTTTGCGGATCATAGGCGTAGAGCGCTATCTTACCGCCCGGCGAAGTAATACGCCCCTGGTGAGTGATGGTCTTGCCCTCGATGCCGATCAGCGAACGATATTTGTCGTAGCTCTGGTCCTCAGCCAAGGTCGTAGCGTCGGCGGTGTCCAAGGGCGTTTCAGTCACGCTGCCGGTACCTAGCAGCACCTGGCCGGTGCGCGCCGCTGTGCCGGTCTCCCCGCCCCTTTCCTTGGCCACCAGAAAAATAGAACCGTTTTGAAATACCGAGCTTTTCGCCGAGACCAAGTTCATCTGGTTGACGACTAAGCCGGCCAACGTGATGTTGCCGTGGTCAGCGTGGATTGCGCCGGTATTAGTGACTAGACTAGTGAGATTGAGATCGCCGTCACCGGCCTTGATCTCGACCAACATACCGCGCATTTGCGTATTGTCCGCCGAAGTATTTTTGGCAAAAGACGCCGTCGATCCATCCGATACGGTGCTGAGGTAAACCGTCTTCCCGGCCGCTAAAATCACCTGCCCGTCCGGCGCGGAAATCACCCCGCTGTGCTCCACCGTGGGGCCAAACAACATCACCGAGCCACCGGAGTCGGTCTTGATCTGACCCAGGGCCTTGATGCCACCTACACCACCGCCCTCGAACGCCGGGTCATTGAAATATGGGCCAAACCCGGCGTCGAATACCTTGTCAGTAATATTAAGCGAAGAGGCCACTAAACCGCCGACATTCACTTGGGAATCGCGGTCGAACAAGATGCCGTTTTGATTAATCAAATAGACTTGGCCGTTGGCCGTGAGCTTGCCTTGAATAAGGCTGGGGTCGTTACCACCGATGCGGTTGAGCGCGGCGGCACCGGCATTCGGCTGATTGAAAAGCACTTCGCTGCCATTGGCGATGTTGAAGGTCTGCCAATTCAGTATCGCCTTTTGTGCCGTCTGGTCTATGGTCAACAATTTGCCGGTGGCGGTGGGGATGGCGTCGTTGATGGTCGCGCCGGAAACCGCCTTACCGCCTGTCGGCACGGTGCCGCTAGGCAACGGTGTTACCGCCGAGGCCGCCGACCACCCGGCACACGCGGCACACACCGCGAGGCTCAACAATCGGCGCGGAAACTGCGGCGATACCGCTGTGGATTTATACCTGCCCTTGGTCGCCATTTGAAATTCCCCTAATACTAAAATTCGTAACTCGTTGCCGCATGGGCGTGTAGCTTCCCGCTGTGAGTATTGCGCGTGTCTTTAAAAGGCCATCCAGCATCTAGCGATAAATTCCATTGTTTCCAGGCCTTCACACGTATCCCTGCACCCGCGCTAGATAAACTAAAGCGATCTTGCTGCTGCGGCAGCGGGTCGAGCAGTCGTACCTGCGCGGCCTCCCAAAAGAGATGGGCGCGCACATCCACCGGGGTGTTGGGAAACAGGCGATGCACTGCCGGACCGCGTAATTCCAACGTGCCATGCAGCGCGAGATCGCCGATTTGCTCGGACTCCAGATAACCGCGCACACTGTCCGCGCCCCCAGCGGCATATTGTTCGTTGCTGACCAAGGGCTGGTCGGCGAACTGACCATCGACACGCAACATCAGCGCGCTACCCACCGGTAAATCCTGCGTGCGCTGCATGTCCCAACGCAAGACCAGATAATTGTTTTGCGCCTTAAAGCGTTTATTATCGAAATCCGCCTGCCGACTGCCGACATCGCGTAGCGCGATGTTAGCGCCCGCATTGAATTGCGTGATACCGCCGTAGTGCCGCCCAAACGCCGCGTATTGCGCCATAAACGGCACATATTCGATAGGCGTTTCTATGGTCGGCGCCCCGGTCAGCGTGACATTTTCCTGAAAATTTTTATAATCCACGCCCAGGGTCAACGAGTGCGACCACACCGCGCCGGCCGCCAGTGGAAAAATACCGCGCAACCCGACGATATCACCACGCCCTAACACGGTGATGTCGCTCAAGGCCGCGACATTGCTGCGCGAAGTCACCGCATATACGGCTAATTGCGTACCGCCCTGCCCCACAGGCAGGACATAAGATGTGGACACCACGCGCACCTCGTGCATATCGCTGGGCGAAGTCTGAAATTGCAGCGCATAACTGTGTTCGCGCTGCCATAGATTGTCATACCGCAACATGCCGTTCATGCGCGCGCGACTGGTGTTGGCGCTGTAGCGATTATTCATTTCCAAACTGGCATGCAAGGGCAGATGATCTTCGACATTCAAATCCACTTCCAGCGTGCCCGCCGCCTTGCCCGGACGCATCACCGGCAGCACTCGCCGATCCGCAACGCGGCCTAACGCGCCCAAATCTTGCTGCACGGCGGGAAACCATGGCACGCCCCCCAGGGCCAACGACGGCACGCGGCGGAGGATTTGTTCTTGCGAAAAATAATTCGCGCCGGTGACGCGCACCCGCCCGACCTTGCCCTCGACTACGCGCAACACCACCACGCCGCTATCGACCTTTTGCTCGGGGATATCGACCAGCACCGAGGCATAACCGGCATCGCGATACGCGCCCTCCAAGGCCATGCGCGCCTGTTCCACTTCCGCCAAGGCCTTGGCTGGGCCGAGCAATGGCGTTACCGCCTGTTCGATGACCGTAGCGCCCAACACCGTATTGCCCTCGACACGATATTCCAGCACATCGAAACGCGGCCCGACGTGATCCGGCGCGGCGGTGTCTGCGCCATGCGCATAACCGCCAATGAGCGCCCAACACAACATAAAATGAAAACCATGTAATCGCTGCATCGCCTATTTTTCGCAAAAAAATAACTTGTGCAGTGTGCAGCGAGAATGTTGCAGGCGTATTACCCGCACATGACAATGGTGGCGATGCCGAGAAGATAAAAAAATGCCGACCCCCAGGGCGAGGGCCGACATTCCATTACGGATTACTGAGGTACTGCACGCTTACTGCTTTGTCACCACGGTGGGGCTGAACAACACTGGTGGATTGCAGTTGTTGGGCGAGCCGTTCGGCGAACGGGTGGTGGTGGTCACTGGGTTGCTCAACACCTGAGCCTTGGCGAGAACGAGGGCGGCAGGGGTGCTCTCGTCCATCGGCGCATTGGCGGCATAGTTCAGGCCCAGGGCCATCAAACCGGCATGGCCCCAGCTATGGGCGAAGCCGCTGTCGATGGCGCTAACCACGGCGGGTTCGCCGATCTTCAGCGTCAAGGCGCTCCAGAAGGTCGATTTGTCACCGCTCAGCACGCCGCCCACCGTCCCATAGGTCGGGTTGGTGTAGGCAACGGCGCGCGACTGCATGGACTGCTCGGCCCAGAAGTCATAGCGGCTGTCTTGCACGTTCAGCAAGGTTGGGGCTTGACCACCGACCTTGATGAAGCGCCAGCCGTCCGAGGCGTTGTTGGCAACGACCTCGGTGGACAACAGGCCTACTGCCCAACGACCCGCAGCGTGGTGCGTATTCAGGCACGCTGCGACGTTGCCGCCACCCGAACCTTCGTACACTGTACCGGGTACGCCAGTAGCGCCGCATGAGGTGGTGTCATTACCGACTTGCATGGGCGCCACATTCGCTGCGCAATTTTGGTTCAGGAAGTAGACCTCTGTGGCCTTTTCCGAACCTGATGTCGCCACACGACGCGCCAGGTAGACATTCAGATCTACCGGTGCCGGCAGGGTCACGCCCAGCACGGAGGCAAACTGATCCCACGTCGTGACATAGCCGCTGTACAACGCGGCGATTTGGGTCTTGGTCAACGAAGGCATGCTGACCTCGTCTTCCCCGCCCACGCTCAGGCCTTGCGCCGCTTGTAAGGCATTACGCAAACCCAAGGTCACCGGCACGCCGAAGATCACGGCGTTGGCGGACACGGGGCTCATCCGGGCGATCTGGGCGGGCGTGGCACCGAATAATGTCGGTTCGACATCGGAGAAGCCCGCGTCGGGCACAACGTCATACAGACCGGTGCTCGCGGCTGGCTGGGTAGGATAGGCATTGACCAGTCCCGACGTGGTGCAGGTACGCTTAGTGTAGGCCGGCAAGCCCAGGGTATCCGGGGCAATAGGAGCCACCGCAGCCACCGCAGCACCCGTCGCCGGACACACCGCGCCCATCCGAGCGACGTTGAAGAACGGCAGCGGGACCGCATCCGACACCGGCTGCACGCCCATGCCCGAGCCACCCACCGAGGTCTTGTACACGGCGATGTTGGGCTTAACCAAGCCGGCCACTTGCGCGGTGTTCACTTGGCAGAAGTACAAGGCCTGATTGGCGGCGGAACCCGCACCTGCATAAACATCTAAGGTGCCGGACGCGCACACGCGACGCATCATGGCCAACAAACCGCCATCTTGCGCCGAGGCGCCGGAGATATACATATCGGTGGTCGTGCCGGTGCTGTAATTCGCCAGCGGTAGCGCCAGCGCCTGACCCGCAAAGGCACCGCACAGCGCGCCTACGGCCAGGGAAATTTTGCTAAGTTTCATAACGATTTCCTTTGGTTAAAGAGGACATTAATCAATGTTAAACAACTTCAGCCTTACGGCGACGGGCCACACCCACTAAGCCGATCAGACCGGAACCGAACAACCATGCAGCGGCGGGAATCGGCACGGCGGCCACGGCCGGGGCCAAGCTGTAAACCAACGAACCGTTGGAGGCCAGGGTCCACTTGG
>CAKKRP010000102.1 GCA_919902765.1 Gammaproteobacteria bacterium
ACTAACATCTTATTTTTCATCTAATGCCTCCTTGACGAGGGTTGCGCGCGCTAGGATTAGGGTAACACGTCGCCAAAAAATGTTCGAGACTGTTCGCGCGCTGGCATACGACATGCCTATGAGTGCATATAGGCATAGGCGGGACATTTATGAGGCACAGTTTTACCACCCTGTTTGGCGTTATGTTAGGTGTCGGTGTGTGTACCACCATCGTGATGCTGAGCGGCAACCCGGAGGGGTTTCTCAATATTCCGTCGCTCATGGTAGTGGTGGGTGGAACGTTGGCCGCCACCTTGATCAAATTTCCGGGGCGGCAAATAGTTGCCGCGCTACGCGCCGCTAGCGCATTAGTGGCAAGAAATGCCGTCGAATCGCCTCAAGAATTGTTGCAATTGGCGCAACGTCTGGCCGCCGTGTCGCGTCAGCATGGGGTGTTGGCATTGGAGGCGCAAAAGGTTGCGAATCCGTTTTTTCGTAAGGGCGTCCAGATGTGCGCCGATCAAATTCCGTTGGAAAAAATCCGGCGTGTCTTGCTAGAAGAAATGGAACTCGCGGCGGAACGTGACGAGCAAGGTCAGAAAGTTTTTCGTGGGATTGCCGATTCGGCACCCGCGTTCGGCATCATCGGCACGGTGGTTGGTCTGGTGGAGTTGCTCAGCCATATGGAAGACCCGCACCGCATCGGTCCAGCCATGGCCTTGGCCTTGTTGACGACCTTGTACGGCGCATTGATCGCGCATTTGGCGGCTATACCGATTGCGGATCGCTTGGAGGCCATGAGTTTGTATGAGCGCATGAACAAAATGCTGATTATCGAAGGTGTGGTGGCGATTTATGAAGGGCAACACCCCGTGATGATGCGCGATATGTTAGAGCCCTATGTGGCGGCGCAACAAGGCGATGGCGTAGAAAACACGCCGCGCCGTGAACGTCGCGCGAGTGGCAAAAATGAGCGCGCGGCCTAATATGAGTGCGGCGGGGGCGCGTTACGCCAGTTATAACGAATTGCGACGCATGTTAGTCCATAGGCGCGCGCCTATGACGCAGCGCTTGCCGCCGTGGAGCCTGACCTTCGCCGATTTGATGATGTTGTTGTTGACGTTTTTCGTGATGTTGTCATCGTTGTCGGAAATAGATAAGGAAAAATATCGCGTCTTGTCGGTGTCATTGGCGACCCAATTACAAGGTCGCGCCTCGACGCAAGCGTTACAACCCGCACCTATCCCGCTGCCGCCCGCGAAAATGACGGAGCAAACGTATATGCGTTGGGCGCAAGAGGCGTTGCGCAGCGAATTGGAGGAACACAAGGTCGAGATAGAACGTCGCGAGGGTCAGTTAGTTTTACGTATCGGAGAACAAGTCGCGTTTGCGTCGGCCAGCGCGGACATTAATCAAAATTTTTTACCGACGCTTAGCAAGATCGCCCAAGTCGTTGCCAAGGCCGGCGGGCGTATCATTGTGGCCGGGCATACCGATGATGTACCCATTAATAGCTTGCGTTTTCCCTCCAATTGGGAGTTGTCGGGTGCGCGCGCCGCCGCCGTAGTGCGCGCGTTGTCCTTGCATGGGCCTGTCAATGTGCAACGATTTGTCGTCGAGGCCTATGCCGATACTATGCCGTTGACGGCCAATGACACGGTGGCGCATAGGGCGCACAATCGCCGTGTGGAAATTCGCGTTGTCGCAGTGCCGCCGACAGAATCGGCCGAGGGCGCGCTTACGCCATCGGCCGATGGAGTTTCAGTCAACGATTATGCAACAAATTAATGTTTGTGATGGTCCTCCGGCTTGTCATCGTGCGCATGGTGATTGCCATCGGCGATTCTATCCATCACCGCAAATAATACGCCCGTAAACACCAACACCACATGGATAACCGTCATCCATATTAAGTGGTGTTCGGGCATGTCTTTGATATTGACGAAGGCCTTGAGCAGTTCGATACCGGAAATGGCGACGATAGAGCCGATCAGTTTGAGTTTTAAACCGGAAAAATCGACCTTGCCCATCCATTCCGGGCGGTCTTCATGTTCCGCGACATTGATTTTCGATACGAAGTTTTCATAGCCGCTGAAAATAATAATCAGCAGCAAATTGGCCACCAAGGACAAATCGACCATGGTCAATACGCCTAACACCACGGCACCTTCGCTCAAGTCGAAAATATGCGGGGCGAGGTGTACTATTTCTTCAACAAATTTTGTTAACACTAAGATGATCGCAAATATCAAGCCGACATAAAACGGCGCCAGCAACCAGCGGCTTGAAAACATCAAGTGTTCTAACGCATTTTCGATAAATCTAAACATGGGGGGAAAGTCTCCGTCTTGCAGATGGTGCCACGGTAAAATTAACCATGGCGCGCTATTATGAATTTTCTGCCGGAAAAAGCAAGAGGCGGGGATGGTGGTTTATGCGGATCGCGTCGGTTTTGCGCGCGCGCTCAACTCTTGGTTGCGACCGGGTGAGGTTTGCCGTGTTTGTCAAGCGCGACGTAGGTCAAGGTGGCTTGTGTGACCTTGATGCACAACTCCGCCTGGACGTTGCGTTCGGCATACACCTCTACAAACACGGTCAACGAGGTGCGTCCCACGCGCGTGACGTTTGCATAACAAGAAATGATATCGCCGACGAATACCGGTTCATGAAATTGAAATTCATTCACGGCCACGGTGACGACACGGGTTTTGGCGTAGCGCGCCGCGACGATAGAGCCCGCGATATCGACTTGCGACATGATCCAACCGCCGAAGATGTCGCCCGCGGCATTGGTGTCGGCCGGCATGGGCATGATGCGCAATGTGGGTTGACGGTCGGCGGGCAATTGGACGGGCGTGGCGGTCATAGCGTATTCCTTAAGTTGTCGCGGCTGTCCGAGCATAACATGGGGCATACCGGACGCCGAACTATTTTAATAAAATATATTGTAAACAATCATTTATAGCAATGGTTTGGGTGTGTGGCGGGTTAAGGAACCGGGCGTAGCCGCCGCTAACGAATTACCTAGAGGAGTGATTGCCATGTCCGTAGCGCCTAGCCGAGTGACCAAAAAACGACCGGAAGATCTGGTGGTCGAAAATGAGCGCTTATTTGCGTTGCCGGAGGCGTATATACGCCTGCAAGAAAAAATGCAGGATCCCAACGTCAGCATCAACGAATTGGCGCGTTTGGTAAGTCAAGATACGGATATTACGGCACGCCTGTTACGTTTGGTAAACGGTCCGGTGTTTGGTTTTCAGGGGCGGGTCGATACGGTGACGCGCGCGATTGCGTTGATCGGCATGCGCGAACTTGAGTTGCTGCTGTTGGCGACGGTCGCGGTGGAGTCATTTAAGGATATTGATGTCGATGTGGCGAGCATGGCGACATTTTGGCAACACAGCGTTTTTTGTGCGGTGAGCGCGCAGACGTTGGCAAAGCGCGCGGGGGTATTAAATCCAGAGCGTTTATTCGTCGCTGGATTATTGCATGATATCGGCGCCTTGGTGATGTGGAAAGAAATGTCGGTCGTGGCGGCGGACTTGCTCACGCATGCGGCGATGGGAAGTCAGCGCTTGCATGAGTTGGAGCGCGCGCGTCTTGGTTATGACCACGGTGAGGTCGGGGCCATGTTGATGAAGTTGTGGAACCTGCCGATTTCATTGCAAATGATGGCGGCGCATCATCATACGCCGCAATTGGCGGAACACCATTTGCTCGATGCCTCTATCATGCATGTCGCGGATTTGTTGGCGGAAGCGCGTGATTTGCCGCACTATGAGGCAGTGGAGCAAATTTGCGACCCGGTGGCGTGGCGGTTATTGAAATTGTCTCAAGACAGCCTAAAAACGATCACCGGTGAAGCGATTATGCAATTTATGGATGCGGTAGAAATGCTGTTGCCCGAAGTATATAGATCACACCGCTAGGCGCACCGCCGATCCCGATCATAGCGTCCTAAAATAATTCGATAGAATTGTCGTCAGGCGCGGCTTCTGGAGTGGGCGGCAGGGCCGTAACATCGGCGGCGCTACCACCCGCTAAAATGATTTCAAACACGCGTTTTTCGTCTTCCATCGTATAGGTCGCGCGTATGGCGGCCAATGTTTGCTGCCAACGTTGCGAGCTTTGATCGTCGCTGCTCAACGTGTCTTCCAACAATTCGAGGCTGTGGCGCACGTGACCTAAACGCTGTACCAAGCGGTCATAAAATTGTATCGCCAATACTGCGAGCCCCAATTGGTTGCTTAGGGCATCATGCACGGCCAGCGTTTCCGGGCGACTGCCTGGTGTGTTTATCAAGCGCAACTGTCCCACGCCTTCATGCATCAAGGTAATGGCCTTGCTGAGGGTATCGACATGTGGATGTCCTTCTTCTAGCGCGCAGTGCATTTGGGCGACTGCCAAGCGTAGGATGTCGGAGGAGTCTCGATTGCCTTGCACGCAGGCCTGTGCAGCCGCTACCGGCGGAACATTGAGTGAAAACGTGATCGGCATAGCGTGTCCTTAGCGAGATCGTGTCTAATTATCGTGCTCATTGCGAAAAGCTTAACAGGCTGGAAATTACGGTTATCGGGTTTGACCATTGCGTTAGCAGGCGAATCTAATTATCGTGCTTATCGCGAAAAGCTTAGCAGGGTGGAAATTACGGTTATCGGGTTTGACCATTGCGTTAGCAGGCGAACTGGTTTACCCTAGCGGCCCTCCAGTTGTAGTGGCGCGTCCCGGAGAGGTGTCCGAGCGGTTTAAGGAGCACGCCTGGAAAGTGTGTGTACGGTAACACCGTACCGAGGGTTCGAATCCCTCCCTCTCCGCCATTGCATAGGCCCTGGAGCCAGCGCGTTTGCACGCCCTCGCTTCCCGCCCCCAATAATTTTCTGTATTGATAATCATTCTCATTTAGATATGATATGCTACGAACTTGTTCGGTTTGTCGTATTGTTGTATTGACTTTGGGGGATATTATGCGCATTAAGTGGGCAGTGGGTGGATTATTGGCGATGCTCTTGGTCTCGGTGGCGGCCTACGCCGAGTTGACGGACGAGATTCAGGTTTACACGGATGACATCAATACGCCGCGTGAAATGGGGTTAGAGGTGCATTTCAACACTACGCCTCAAGGGCGGTATCGGCAGGCCTATGTGGGCGAGGTCACCCCTCATCATGGCGTGCGTTTGACGCCGGAATTTTCCTACGGGCTAAATGATCACTGGGAACTGGGCGCGTACTTACCGATGGTGCGCGATGACGCAGGAAATTATTACCTGGCA
>CAKKRP010000103.1 GCA_919902765.1 Gammaproteobacteria bacterium
GAATTGACGCGCGCAAAAAAATGTTATGTCGATAGTGATTTTATTGTGGCGGCACGCCAGCGGATTTCGCAGTAAAATGGCCCATGGTCGAATGGGGCGCAACTATGCGCCAGCCGCTGGGTGAATAGGAAAGGATAGGGTATGCAAAAAAATCATTGTTATCATTTTAGTGCGCTGCCGATGGGGATGCGGGTCTTGTTTACCTCCACCTTGGTGGTGTTGGGTACTGGGTATCTATTCGCCATGATTTATATCTTCGAGTCCCACGCAGGGCGTGACGGCGACCCCGGCTTATCGGTGAATGACCTGATGATCGCATATAGCGGCAGTAAGGCGGATACGCGCCTGGAGTCCGCGCTCAAAGGGCCGATGGCAGGCATGTTGCCTCCGGCGGAACGCGCGGAAATTGTCGCCTGGGTGCGCAGGGGTGGGGCGCAGGCGGAATATGACGCCAAGATATCCGCGCTCATCGAGCAACGTTGCTTGGCGTGCCACGGCGGTAGCAATCCCCATATCCCAAATCTCAAAGGTTATGACAATCTGCAGCAGGTTTCACAATTAGATACCGGCATGAATATATTTACCTTGGTGCGCGTGTCGCACATTCATTTGTTCGGTATTACATTTATCTTCTTTTTGGTGGGCATGATTTTTTGCCATGCTTATGTGCGGCCGGTGTGGTTGAAGTGTGTGCTGATCGCATTGCCCTTTGTGAGTGTGGTGTTGGATATCGGGTCGTGGTATCTGACCAAGGTCTATCCGCCATTTGCCTATATGGTCATGATCAGCGGCGGCGCGATGGGGATTAGTTTTGCGACTATGTGGTTGATTTCTATATACCAAATGTGGTTTTATAAGCCGCCTCAGGCCTTGATCGACAACGATGGTGTGGTGTCTTAGCGGTAGAGTATGCAGGGGGTTCTTCCTTTCCCCGTCAAAATAGTTTAAAATCCGCCCCTCTTTGAGCGTGAGCAGGATTTGAGGAACGCAACGCAATGGTTACAATACGTTTGTCTCGTGGTGGGGCCAAGAAACGGCCTTTCTATCACTTAGTCGTGGCGGATAGCCGCTGTGCCCGCGATGGGCGTCACATCGAGCGAGTGGGTTATTATAATCCCATCGCCGCCGGCGCTGAAAAGCGTTTGCAGTTGAACCAAGAGCGCATCCAATATTGGTTGTCTCAGGGTGCTCAGGCCTCGATGCGCGTACAGCATTTGTTAAAGACCGCACAGGCTGCCTAATCGCGCTTGGGTGGTGGGTCGCCAGCGTGAGGTGCCGTTTGTGGCTACGCAGCAAGCAGTCTCCGAGCGGGTGATCGTAGGCAAAATTGCCGGGGTTTATGGGGTTAAGGGGTGGCTGAAAATCCTCTCTTACACTGCGCCACGGCATAATATCTTTAGCTACGCCCCGTGGTTGGTGCATATCGACGGGGCGTGGTCTGAGGTGGGGGTGGTCGAAGGGCGCCCCCACGGTCAGGGTTTAGTCGCGCAGTTGGAAGGCTGTGACGAGCGCGAATATGCACGCACCTTGGTGGGTTGCGAGATCGCAGTATTGCGTGAGCAATTGCCCGCTGCGCCGCCTGGCGAATATTATTGGACCGATTTGATCGGCCTGCGGGTGGTCAATCAAGAAGGCGTAGAATTGGGCCGGATCGATCATCTGTTCGAGACGGGCTCCAATGACGTTATCGTGGTTAAGGGCGAGCGCGAACATTTATTGCCCTATCTGCCGGAGCAGGTGGTCAAAGAAGTCGATCTGGCCGGGCAGGTAATGCGGGTCGATTGGGACCCGGAATTTTAGAGGCGGCGCGATGCGGATCGACGTCATTACGTTGTTCCCGCAAATGTTCGATGTCCTGGCGGAAGACGGCGTCGTCGGACGGGCCATTAAACGTGGCCAGTTGCAGATCGAGCGCTGGAATCCGCGCGATTTTACGGCGGATAGGCATCGCACCGTGGACGACCGGCCGTATGGCGGCGGCCCTGGCATGGTGATGAAGGTAGAGCCCTTGCGGGCCGCGTTGCATGCCGCCAAGGCGGCAGACACCCTTCCGGCGACGGTGATTTACGTGTCGCCACAGGGGCGCAGATTGACCCAAGAAGCCTTGGTCCAGTTGGCGCAACGGCCGCGTTTAGTGATGATCGCCGGACGTTACGAAGGCATAGACGAACGGTTGGTCGCCAGCGCAATCGATGAAGAATGGTCGATAGGCGATTATGTATTAAGCGGCGGAGAACTGCCGTTGTTGGTCATGATAGACGGCATTGCCCGGTTATTGCCGGGGGTGTTGGGGCACGATGAGTCGGCGTTGCAAGACTCGTATATGACGGGCTTATTGGATTGTCCGCATTACACGCGCCCCGAAGTCTTAGACGGAATCGCGGTGCCGGCAGTATTGCTGTCTGGCAATCACGAGGATATCCGGCGCTGGCGCCTCAAGCAGGCGTTGAGTCGCACCTGGTTGCGACGGCCGGATTTAATCGCGGGTCGGGAGTTGTCTCGCGAGCAGCAAGAGTTGTTGGACGAGTTTAAAACTGAATTGCAGGAACAAGCGTAAGCTGGGAGTGTGTCATGAGTACCGTGATTGATCAGATCAATGCCGAGCAAATGAAGGCCAAATTGCCCGAATTCCAACCCGGTGATACCGTGGTGGTGCAGGTGAAGGTAAAAGAAGGCACGCGTGAGCGTTTGCAGGCGTTTGAAGGCGTGGTGATCGCCAAGCGCAGCCGTGGTTTGGATTCCTCGTTTACCGTGCGTAAAGTGTCGCATGGCGAAGGCGTGGAACGTGTGTTTCCCATCCATAGCCCGGTCGTAGACTCGGTAGAGGTCAAACGGCGCGGCGACGTGCGGCGTGCCAAACTGTATTATCTACGTGATCTGCAAGGTAAAGCGGCGCGTATTAAAGAAAAACTGTAAGTTCGTTCTTTTAAGGCCCTGTCGTGTGCCCCTCTGCATGCCAACGCATGGGAGGGGTGGACGAACCAAAACGCCCTAACGATGCCAGTACGTATCCGCGCATAGAGACATTGGTCTTAGTAATCTGCGTTCGTAGTACCTCAATCCGGAACAGTTGTTGCCTGCAACTTATATAGTTGATCTGGGGTGTTTACAATGTACCTACGTTCTATAATCGCTTCGATAAGCTGTTGTTGGGTGGCGTCGGCGTATGCCGCAGCGCCCGTTCAGAATGTAATGGAAACAGATCCCTCCGTCATGGTGGGGGCCATGCCGCCCCCGGTGCAGGCGTCAACACGTGTGGAACCTGCGCGGACCAGCGTGCCGTTTAGTACCGTCGTGACCAAAACCGAGCCCACGCGCACACCGGAACAGAGTCATAAGGTCGAAGTGAGGCGCACGGTGGAGATCAAACCAAAGCCAGCACCCCAAGCCCAGCCCCGACTCGCCAAGCAAGAACTCAAGCCCGAGCCCGGGCCAGCGCCCCAGGCCGCGCATCCACAGCCCATGCCAGGCACGGAGGGTGAAATTGTGCGCGCCCAGTTGACTAGCGCGATCCGCAACCGCGAGCCTACGGACAAGTTGAGTGGCGCGAGTGTTGCGCAGGATCAACTTTATTATTTTACCGAAATCAAAGGCATGGCTGGCCAAACGGTGATACACCGTTGGGAGTACCAAGGGAAAGTGCGCCACGAGCAACGTCTTAAAGTCGGTTCCGCACGCTATCGCACCTATTCTAAAAAGACGCTCAATCCTGAATTCTACGGCGAATGGAAGGTCAGTGCGGTAGATAAAAAAGGCGTTGTTTTAAGCTCCGAAACATTTATGCTAAAAAGTGAAGACGCCACTGCGGGTACGCCATAATTTACTCTGCCGATGGCAAAATTTTGTCGGCAGTTAATTTTGACGCAAATACACGACAGTTTTTTGTCATTCACACCTCCCTCATTATACCACCCAGGTTAATTTTCTTGACGTAAAGGTTTTCGTCAGGTGCAATGCGTACATTACCAGTCTATATTCATTCTTACGGCTGGCGTTTGTTGCAAGCTTGCAAATGTGCATAATGTGAGGAGGCTTACCATGCGGTATTTTTTGACGATTTTTTTTGCACTATACGGGGTTGGTGTGGCGGTCGCGGATCCGGTGATACGCCATGCGATAGGCGCAATGCCGCCGCCGGAATCTCACGCAACAGTTGCTAAAACGCCCACATCCGAAGCGAGCAAAGATAATATTAAACGCGCCCAATTCGCTACTGCGATACAGGATCGTGAGCCGATCAATAGTCTAACGAATTTTGATGCGACGGTTGGGCGCGTCTACTTTTTTACCGAGGTCGAGGGCCTCAAAGGGCAGACGATAATGCACCGTTGGGAGCACAAAGGGGCGGTCGTACATGAGCAGTCCCTGGAGATTACTTCTGGTCGTTTTCGCACTTATTCCACTAAGGCATTGAGCCCCGCAAAAACGGGTGAATGGAAGGTCAGCGTCGTGGATGGCAATGGGGTTGTGTTGAGCACCCATACGTTCGTGTACGGCGACGCCAATACGACGGCGCAGGCGCAATAAACGCGGTTGTTTTGCGGGCGCGCGGCATCACGCAAGTTCTATTTCGCTAAACTCGCGCACTGTGCGATGTTTGCCCGAACCGGGTGGTTTGGCGGCATCGCGCACCAGCCAATAGGTGTGCATGCCGGCCAGTGCGGCGGCGTCTAATTCAGCGGTAATATCGGATAAGAATAATATTTCTTTGGGAGCCGCGTGCGCCGTTTCGGCGATATGTCGATATGACATCGCATCTACCTTGGCGCCAATGTGCGTATCAAAATAGCCGGAAAATAACGGTGTCAGATCGCCATAAGCGGTGTGCCCATACAGGAGTTTTTGCGCGTACACCGACCCGGATGAGTAGACGTATAATTTGATTCCCAGCGCATGCCATTTTTTTAAGGCCTGTGCCGCGTCTTCATAAATATGTCCAAGGAACTGCCGTTGTCGAAAGCCTTGTTCCCAGATATAACCTTGCAAGGTCTTTAGCGGTGTGATTTTTTTATCTGCGTCCAGCCAGCGGATTAATTGCGCTATGGATTCATCCAACGTCAACGTGCGTCCGACGATTTCGTTCACCGCAGTAAGTTCTGCGCGCACGTGCTTTGTTTGTGCATGCGCGCGCACATAGGCCGCGAGATGTGCGCGTGCGTAAGGAAATAAAATATCTTTCACAAAAGAGAGCGAAGAGGTGGTGCCTTCGATATCGGTGACGATGACTTTGATCGACATACGGACGCTCGTGTGAGATAAACACCGTACCTCGCCAGGTGCGGGGAACGGTGTTTAATGGTGCTTAAAATTGATCGATGGCCGGGAATTTTTTGGCGATGGTGTCGCCGGTGTATTTCGCCACCCAACCTTCCGGTGTAGTGAATAAGCGTATGCATTTAAATTGCGGATGTGGCCCCATATCAAACCAGTGTTTGGTGTCCGCAGGCACGGAAATCAAATCTCCTTTTTCGCACAACACACCGTATACGTATTGATTGGCATGGATGTAAAACAGGCCTTGGCCCTCGACAAAGAAGCGGACTTCAAAATCGGAATGGGCGTGCTCATCGAGAAATTTATTGCGCAATGCGACCTTGTCCGGGTGCGTGGGGCTCAGCGACACCACATCCGCCGATTTAAAGTTGTATTCCTTCATCAGTCGATCCACAGGGCTGCGATAGGCCGCTAAAATTTCATCCTGCGTGGCGTTGTCGCGCAGCGCTTGGTTGGCTTGCCAGCGTTCAAAGCGGACTCCTATGCCGTGCAGCCGACCCGCCATATCGTCGAATTTGTTAATAATTTCAGCAGCGTGAGGGTTATTTTCGGGAAATATTTTCAATTGACTCATGCGGGGCCTCCAGGGTGTTTGTCGCAGGGTAACGCCTAACTAGAGATTGTAATCATAGATGGGTCATTAGGCCAGGCCTGAGTGTGTTACCCATGGAGGCATCACCTAAAAAGGATATGTAAGTCAACGACAAGCGTGAAAATGCGACCGAGTTGTGCATTTACAGGGGGTAAAAGCAGTGAAACCCGGCGACGAGATGCCGATACCTAGTTTATAGGTTGATGATAGATTTTACAGATTTAACGAGGAGTATTTCGATGGGCTCAACGACGGGACATACCATTAGCATTATCGCCCAGGGCACGACTATCCATGGCAATCTAGAGGCCGCTGGACATATCTTAGTTGAAGGTGCCGTTGAAGGGGTCAGCAATATTAAGGGGATGTTGACGGTCGCCGCGACGGGTGTCATCAATGGCGATGTACAGGCCGATGTGGTCGTTGTGGAAGGGCATGTCAAGGGGAATATTACCGCCCATGAACGTCTTGAATTGCATGAAACCGCCGTCATTGATGGGGATGTATTGGCGACCAGCTTGATTATACGTAGCGGGGCCGTGATTAATGGCGCAAGTCGCATGCGCCCTCCGCAGAAGGTGCATAATTTGCCGCACCCGGATCGTATCATCGGCGGCGCATTGCGTCGCCTTGCGGCCAGCGCTTAATCTTGCAGACCTTGGCGTGGGCCTGCCCATAGCCAGGCCGCCCCACGCACGCCGCTAGCATAATTCGCCTAGACCCCCATCAAAACACTTGACAGGCTGGGGGGTAGGTCTATATTTTGTATGATCTGTTCAACCGTTGAACAGAGGCCCCGGCCAGGGCAATGAGGCGTTCAATGGTGCGTCCGCCTAGCCTCTGGTATCCAATATGCCCATGTGGTAAGGCTCACGCTACACTACAGGGCGGAAGCGTGTCTGAAATTCTTTCTGTGTTAGACGACGAAACCCGTTACCGCTTGCTTTCCCTGCTACACGAATACCCCGATCTGAATCAGCGCGATATCGCGCGGGAGTTGGGGGTGAGTGTGGGCAAGGCCAATTATTGCCTGCGTGCCTTGACTTCCAAAGGGTGGGTGAAGGCCTCCAATTTTCGACGTAGTGAAAATAAAAAAGGTTACGCCTATTTGATCACACCCAAGGGATTGGAAGAAAAGGCGCGGGCCACGATGAATTTTTTACGGCGCAAAATAGCCGAATATGAGGCAATAAAAGAAGAAATTCAGCGCTTGAAGGGCGAAGTCGCAAGCAGCGGCGTACCTAACCGTGAGTAACGCATTCAGAGTCTTAATTACGGGCGCAAATGGTCAGTTGGGGTGGGAATTACAGCGTTGTGCGCCTACTGGAACGCAGGTGTTGGCGGTGGATTCTCAGGTCTTGAATATTACCGATAGGGCGCGGATAGACGAGGTGGCGAATAAAAATTTGCCCCACGTCATCATCAACTGCGCGGCGTATACGGCGGTGGATAAGGCCGAACAAGAACGCGAACTGGCCTATGCGGTCAACGCGCAGGGTGCGGAAAATCTGGCCTTGGCCGCGCGCCATCTGGGTGCCAAATTTATACATTTATCCACGGATTTTATTTTTGACGGGCGGCAATCGCGTCCTTATGCCGCCACGGATATTCCCGCGCCGTTAGGTGTCTATGGCGCCAGCAAATTAGCAGGCGAACAGCGCGTGATGGCGGCCTATGATCGTTCCGTCATCGTGCGCACGGCATGGGTGTATTCCGCGCACGGTCATAATTTTGTAAAAACGATGCTGCGTTTAATGCGGGAGCGCGACGAAGTACGTGTGGTGGCCGATCAAATCGGCACGCCGACCTGGGCGCATCATCTCGCGCAGGCGCTCTGGACGGTCGTGAATAGTCAATTGCAAGGCGTGTATCACTATACCGACGCCGGTGTCGCGAGTTGGTATGATTTCGCGGTGGCGATTTATGAGGAATCGCGCAATATAGGTTTATTGTCGCGGGAGGTCGCAGTGCGACCCATCCGCGCAGTGGATTATCCCACACCTGCAACAAGACCGGCGTTTGCGGTATTGGATAAAACGGCGATGTGGTCGGTACCGGGAATAACATCCGCGCATTGGCGTATCGGTTTGCGTCAAATGTTGCAAGAATTAACTAAGACATCTGTATAGGGACTCGGTATGACGAATACGCTAGGCTATAAAGGCATAATATTAGCCGGTGGCTCAGGCACGCGCTTACATCCGCTCACCTTGTCGGTGAGCAAGCAATTAATGCCCGTTTACGACAAGCCGATGATTTATTATCCGCTGTCCACGCTGATGTTGGCGGGCATACGCGATATTTTGATCATCACCACACCGCACGATCAGGCGGCGTTTAAGCAATTGCTCGGCGATGGCGCGCAGTGGGGGTTGAATCTCAAATTTGCGGTGCAACCCAGTCCGGACGGCCTGGCGCAGGCGTTTTTAATCGGCGAACAATTTCTCGGTACTCGCCCTGCGTGTTTGGTATTGGGGGATAATATTTTTTACGGGCATGGTCTCGCCGAGCGTTTGCAACGTGCGACGGCCAAGGCCTCCGGGGCAACGGTGTTTGGCTATTATGTCAAAGATCCCGAACGCTATGGCGTCGTCGGATTCGACGCCCAAGGTCGTGCGACCTCCATCGAAGAAAAACCCAAGGCGCCTAAATCGAATTACGCCGTGACGGGGTTATATTTTTACGATAACGATGTGGTTGCGGCGGCTAAAGATATTAAACCTTCGCCGCGCGGTGAATTAGAAATCACCGATGTCAATGTCGCCTACTTGCAGCGCGAGACCTTAGGCGTGGAATTGCTCGGTCGCGGCTATGCGTGGTTGGATACCGGCACGCACGAATCGCTGATAGATGCGGCGAATTTTATACGTGTAGTAGAAGAACGCCAGGGCTTAAAGATATGTTGTCCTGAGGAAATCGCCTACCGTATGGGTTATATCGATGCGGATCAGCTAGCGCGTTTAGCCGATCCGTTGCGCAAAAATGGCTACGGACAATATCTGTTGGGTGTATTGAAAGGCGGGCTGGCCGCATGAAGTTTACGCGCTTGGCGATCCCCGATGCGGTGTTGATAGAACCCAAGGTATTTGGCGATCAACGCGGGTTTTTCATGGAAACGTGGCAAAAAAAGAAATTTGCCGAGGCGGGCATAGACACTGAATTCGTGCAGGATAATCACAGTCTTTCTCAGCGCGGCACGTTGCGAGGGTTGCATTATCAACTCCAGCAGACCCAGGGCAAATTGGTGCGCGCAATACAAGGTGAGATCTACGATGTAGTCGTAGATATGCGCAAATCATCGCCGACATTTGGGCGGTGGTTGGGTGAGCGATTGTCTGCGGATAACAAAAAAATATTATGGGTGCCGCCGGGTTTTGCGCACGGGTTTTATGTGCTCAGCGCTACCGCCGAGGTGTTATACAAGGCGACCGACTATTACGCCCCGCAACATGAGCGCTGCGTGCTGTGGAACGACCCTGATCTCGCCATCGCGTGGCCATTGTCAGGTGAGACATTGTTGTCGGAAAAAGATCGGCAAGGTTCGCGTATGTGCGACGCGGAGTGTTATCCATGAGCAAAACCTTGATCGTGACCGGCGGTGCGGGATTTATCGGTTCCGCCGTGGTCCGCCATTTTATCGACAACACCGATTACACCATCGTAAATGCCGATAAGCTGACCTACGCGGGCAATCTGGATTCTTTAGGTGTTGCAAAGCATCACGCGCGACATAAATTTGAACACATAGATATTGGTGATCGCGCGGCGATAGAGCGCATATTCCACGCCTACAGACCGACGGCCATCATGCACTTAGCGGCAGAGAGTCACGTCGATAGAAGCATCGCCGGGCCTGCGGAGTTTATCCAAACCAACATCGTCGGCACCTATACATTGTTAGAAGCGGCCAGAGACTATTGGAACGGTTTGGAAGGTACGGCCAAGGAAAATTTTAGATTTCAACATATCTCAACTGACGAGGTATACGGATCATTAGGTGCAACAGGATTATTTACCGAAGAATCCACCTATCAACCCAATTCTCCATATTCCGCGAGCAAGGCCTCGTCCGACCACTTGGTGCGGGCATGGCACCACACCTACGGATTGCCGGTGGTGACGACGAATTGTTCGAACAATTACGGCCCGTATCAATATCCCGAAAAATTAATCCCGTTGATGATAATCAACGCGCTACAAGGCAAGCCGCTGCCGATCTATGGCAAAGGCGAAAATATACGCGATTGGTTATATGTAGAAGATCATGCGCGGGCCTTGCACTTGGTGCTCGAACAGGGGAAGGTCGGCGAGGTCTACAACATCGGCGGCCACAATGAAAAGAGAAATCTCGATGTGGTGCATACCTTGTGCGCGATATTGGACGAATTGTTACCGCAGTCCAAATATGTTCCGCATACATTGTTGATCAAATATGTCACGGATCGTCCCGGCCATGATGCGCGTTATGCGATAGACGCCTCAAAAGTCGAACGTGATCTGGGCTGGAAACCGCGTGAAACCTTTGAGCAGGGATTGCGTAAAACGGTGGTGTGGTATATGGAGCATAGTGAGTGGTGGAAGGGCCGGTAGCGGTCGCGTTGCATGATAGAAAATGAAATTCCTGCACAATCTCGATGACGATATCAAACACAATTTATTAGCCCAGGTGTCAGTTTAGTTCTATTTGATGGTTGTTATTGGAAGTTGGTTAGAAGTGTCTGATCTGATGAGAGCAATATGTTGTTTTACTAACAGGATAGCGCAATGAAAAAAGCTTTGATCACTGGCATCACCGGCCAAGACGGCGCCTATTTAGCCGAGTTTTTGCTGAACAAGGGCTACGAGGTGCATGGTATTAAACGTCGTTCATCATTGTTTAATACGGATCGCATCGATCATTTATACCAAGATCCGCATATCGATAATCGGCGATTTGTGCTGCACTATGGCGACCTGACGGACTCCACGAGTTTGATACGTGTGATACAACAAGTGCAACCGGATGAAATCTACAATCTGGGCGCACAGAGTCATGTACAAGTGTCGTTCGAAGCGCCCGAATATACGGCCAATGCCGATGGCATAGGCGCGTTGCGCATATTGGAGGCCATACGTATACTTGGGCTGGAAAAGAAATCGAAATTCTATCAAGCCTCGACATCGGAATTGTTCGGTCTGGTGCAAGAGGTGCCGCAAAAAGAGACCACACCGTTTTATCCGCGTTCTCCTTATGCCGTCGCGAAATTATATGCCTATTGGATCACCGTGAACTACCGTGAGGCATATGGCATGTATGCGTGCAATGGTATTTTATTTAATCACGAATCGCCGGTGCGCGGTGAGACCTTCGTCACGCGCAAAATCACGCGCGCGCTTTCGCGCATCAAACTCGGATTGCAAGGGTGCTTATATCTAGGAAATTTAGATGCCAAACGCGACTGGGGTCATGCCAAAGATTACGTCGAGATGCAATGGTTGATGTTGCAACAAGAAACGCCCGAAGATTTTGTGATCGCCACCGGCGAGCAATACAGCGTGCGGGATTTTGTCAATATCGCGGCGGAAGAATTGGGTGTCAAAATCCGCTGGGAAGGGCAAGGCATCCAAGAAAAAGGTTTTGATACAAAGGGTAAGTGTATCGTTGCCGTCGATCCGCGCTATTTCCGTCCGACCGAAGTGGAAACCTTGCTGGGCGACCCGAGCCGCGCAAAACAAAAATTAGGTTGGACACCGAAAATTACGTTTCATGAGCTGGTCAAAGAAATGGTGCGTGAAGATCTGAAATCCGCGCAACGTGATGAGTTGGTGAAGGAACATGGATATCAGGCGATGGATTATCACGAATAACATGCTTTCGATTTTTACCTTTCGAATAACGGTATGGCTATATTGAAGCGCGAACGCAAGTTCAACACGGCGGGTCCGTCGGTGCTGGAAGATCACTACATGATCGATCCACTCGCGCGCCTCGATTTGCCCGAAGTCGAGCATTTAATCGACGATAAGCGTTATTTTGTGTTGCACGCGCCAAGACAAACGGGGAAGACCACGTCACTGTTAGCGTTAATGCAGCATCTTAATTTACAAGATAAGTATCATGCGCTATATGCGAACATCGAGGGCGCGCAAACGGCGCGTAACGATGTCGCGCGAGGTATCGCCACGGTTTGCAATAGCGTTGCGCGTAGCGCCGAACTTTATTTACGTGAATCCCGATTACAGCGCTGGTTACTTGAGATCGGGCCGACTATACCGGCGGACGACCGTTTGACCATGATGCTGGCCTATTGGTCTGGATTAATCAGCAAACCTGCGGTGCTCATGCTCGACGAAGTCGATGCCCTGGTCGGCGACACGCTGATTTCGTTGTTACGGCAAATCCGCGCCGGCTATCCGCAGCGGCCGACAGGGTTTCCGCAGTCGATTATCTTGTGCGGCGTGCGCGACGTGCGCGATTACCGCATCCACACCGCGCAACAAGAAATCATCACCGGCGGGTCGGCGTTTAATGTCAAAGCGGAATCGTTGCGCATTGGCAATTTTACGCGCGCCGAGGTCGAGGCGCTTTATCGGCAGCACACGGCGGAAACCGGCCAAGCGTTGGCGGCCGAGATATTTCCGGAAATCTGGGAAGACACTTATGGTCAGCCTTGGTTGGTGAATGCCTTGGGCTACGAAATGACATGGAAAGACAAGGCTGCGCGTGACCGCAACGTCCCTATTAACCTGGAAAAATACCATGAAGCGCGCGAGCGCTTGATTCAATCCCGCGCCACGCACCTCGACCAGTTGACCGACAAACTCAAAGAGCCGAGGGTGCATCGCGTCATCGCCCCATTACTCATTAGCGGCGATGAAGAACCGCGTTTTAATGAAGACGATTTGCAATATGTCGAAGACCTCGGGTTGATCCGCCGCAAACCCCAAGTGACCATTGCCAATCGCATTTACCGGGAAACGCTGCCGCGAGAACTCACCACGGCGACACAGCAAGGTATTACACACGCGCAAGCCTGGTATCTCAAACCCGACCGCCGTCTCGATATGGCAAAACTGCTGGCGGCGTTTCAACAGTTTTTTCGCGAACACTCCGAGGCGTGGCTGGAGCGCTTCGACTACAAAGAAGTCGGCCCGCAATTATTATCGCAAGCGTTTCTACAACGCATCATCAACGGCGGTGGACGCCTGAATCGCGAATACGGCCTGGGCCGCAAACGCACCGACTTGATCATAGAATGGCCCGTTGATGAACTGCAAGGCTACCACGGCCCGATCCAACGCATCGTCATCGAACTCAAACTACTGCGAAAAGGACCGGAAAAAACCTTGGCCGAAGGGCTGGAACAAACCGCCGACTATGCCCAACGCTGCAACGCCGACGAGGCGCATTTGATTATTTTTAATCGCGACGCTGAAGTGTCGTGGGACGATAAAATCTGGCAGCGTAGCGAGCAACATCAAGGTCGAACCATTGCGGTGTGGGGTGCATGAACCAGGATACAGAAACGGTATCGGGGGCGTAATGCGTTTATCGCCCCAAGCAAGACAAATTATTCGTAACACCAGCCGCGAAGTTTTTGGTGAAGCCGCAACGGTCAAGTTATTTGGTTCAAGAATCGACGATAGCCTTAAAGGCGGAGATATCGATTTGCTCATTGAGTGTCCGGAATCCGTTGAGGAGGTTGGATTGAAGACCGCCCGTCTTGCCGCGCGGTTGCAACGGCAATTGGGTGATCAAAAAATAGATGTGCTGTGTATCTGGCCCGGATCGCCGCTCTCGCCTGCGCATAAAGATGCGATTAAGACCGGTATAGCCTTATGACCACAGCGTTGGAAATGGCCAAAAACCGATTTCTTGCAACACTTGAAATCGTGCGGCGGGAAATTAATGTTCTTAACTACAGTAGTGGGCGCTTATTTTCTTTTACTATCGACAAGGCGTGGGCAGAGCGTTTGCGCGACGATATGCAAGCGGCGGAAATATTGGAAGCCTACGTCAGCCGCTTCGGGCGTTTGCAAGATACGATAGGCGACAAATTAATTCCGCGTGCGCTATCGGCCTTAGTGGAAAAAACAGGAAGTATGCTCGACAACCTTAATCGTGCGGAGAGGCTCGGATGGTTAGACAGCGTAGACGCTTGGGTCGCCACACGAGAATTGCGCAACAAACTCGTGCATGAATACATTAAAAACGCGGAATATTTTGCAATGGATGTAAAAAGCGCGCACCAAGCGGAGATCATGTTGAAGTCCGTGTACATCCAATTGTCAGGCGTCGCGTTGTCGCGTTTTAACGTAACCGAATCGGGGCTCGCCTCGTATTATGGTGACGGTGTCGAATGAAAACGTTATCCCCTTAATCTGGCGCTGACGATACAAAGCGCCACAAGCGGCCTAACACGCTTTTGGATATTGCAGTGAAGCGTAGTAATTAGTGAATCGTATGATCATAGATCAACTGAGAGAATTCTTTCATCGTCGCGATGACATCGTTATGGCGATATTGTTTGGTTCTTTTGCAATGGGCAAGGAAAACCCGGATAGCGATATCGACGTCGCGGTTTCTGTGGTCAATGGAAAACTTTCGAGCGAACAAATCATCGAGCTGGTGGAGTTGTTAGCAGCCCGGTTTGGGCGCGCAATCGATATCGTTGACTTGGCGCACATAACCGAGCCGTTGCGCACGCAGATACTTACCAAAGGCACGATGCTCGTCTGCCGTGATCGATCATTGTATGAGTCCATGATCAAGTCAATGTGGTACGACCAAGCCGACTATATTCCTTACCGTGACCGGATATTGCGTGAGCGACGCCAAGCATGGATAAACAGTTAGTTGCCGAAAAGCTCGAAACCTTGCGTGTAGTCGCGGCAAGGCTGAAAAGCAAAGTGCCAGCGTCGCCGGACGTGCTGAGGCATGATATCGATGTGCAAGACATTGTCGTCGCGAATTTAACAAGAGCGGTTCAGATATGCGTTGACATCGCGGCCCATATCGTCTCGAATTCCGAAATGAAGCCCGCCGCCACCATGGCGCAGGCGTTTGAGCAGCTCGTTACGTTGGGCGTCATAGATGAAGAGCTTGGCTTGCGGATGAAAAAGGCGACGGGCTTTAGAAATGTCGCGGTTCATGCATATAATAAAGTGAATTGGGATATCGTATATTCGATATTGACAGTGAATTTGTCTGATTTCACACGATTTGCCGCTGCCATCGATGTGCGGTTGAATAGATAACCCGATTGTCAAATGTTTGAGAAAAACAGACGTTAGCAGTGACGTGAACGCGCCCGGCGCTGCTGTTACGAATGCCGTTGTTCACCGTTGAAACTTGTGCGGTCGGAATGTGAATTCAACCTGCGTTTTTGCTTAGCCTGGGTTGTTATTAATGAAAGGTAACGAGCATGGTTTTGCCCCTAAATTTCGGGAAATTCTACCGTCCGGCCGGTTGATTGAAAGCATTTGGATTTTATGAAAATTGTGGGAAAAAGAAAAATCCGGGAGTTGTCATTGCATGCGTCTGCGGAACAGCTAGTAGCTGGGTGCGCGTTTAATGATGAAATTCACAAACTGCCGTCTGGAAAAGAAACTGGGTTTCCAAAGGGCGTATATCGTTACAAAAGCCAAGAGGAAGCGAATGCGCATTGGGATGAAGCGCTTATTTTGGGTATTGTGCGTGCCGTGAAAAAATATGGTAGGTGAGTATTGTCGTCCTGCCACGTTCATATTTTGAAGTGGTTGAACTAAATAAAGGGCTAGTGGTAAACACGATAAATTTAGAGGGACTGCTGTTAACAAAGAAAACTGCAAGGGAAAAGGACAGGGTGGATAGGATGGTGATCGAGAGAGCGTTGGCGTTATTGGAAAATAAACAAAAATCATGATGTAATCCCCTTATGTGCCTTGGTTGTAAGGGGGCCTTTGATAGAGGTTTCTTATGTCGAGTCTGACCCCATATGGCGTTTCATGAGGCTGAGTGATTTTCAACGCGCCGTGATACGCGACGCTATACGCCGCTATTTTGGCGACGACGCAAAGGTCTATCTGTTTGGTTCGCGCGTTGATGACACGTTACGCGGCGGCGACATCGACCTCTATGTCGAATGTCCCACCGACACCGGCGACTTGCTTGATCGCAGTCTAGGTGCGAATGCGGCGATACAAAAACAACTTGGCGAACAGAAGATTGACATCGTGGTGTGGGTGCCCGGACGCAAATTGTTACCTATTCACGAGGCGGCCAGGGCGCAGGGAGTGGCGATATGATTGACAAGGCGCTGCTGCCCGAAAGAAATCGCATTGTGGAACTCTTGGCGGTACTCACAAAAGAATCGCGTGCGCTGGAGGACGTCCGACGCCGCCTCTTCGTCAACGGAGCGATCGCTCCGGATTGGCTGGCCGGTTTGGACGAACGCCCTCACGATGCCGACATGGTCGAATCCTTCGCGGCCCGCTTCGGCCGTATGCAAGACACGCTGGGCGACAAGCTTTTCCCGAGGTTTCTCAATTTTTCCGGCGAAAAAGCGGGCCCCATGATCGACAATTTAAACAAGCTGGAAAAGCTGCAATTTGTCCCCAGCGCCGCGCGCTGGATGGCCATGCGGGCATTGCGGAACAAGCTCGTGCATGAATACCTGGAAGACGAAGTTGGATTCGCGGAGGCGCTTAACAGCGCCAATCAGTTCGTGGATGAGATGGTGAAAGTATATGCATCGATTGAAGAGTATGTTGATCAAAAATAGGCGGGGTGGAATAGTCGTTGAGGGAGGTTGGTTGACGCGCTGTGCCCTATGTTACAAGGCGAGACCTGACCCTGCGCTTTTGCCCGCGCTTACTAATGGATAGCGCCGAGCTCGCCCAAGTTGCTCAGTGGTGCATCAAGGCGCTGCACGATCTCGAATCCGCCAAGGTGTTGGCGTTCTTTCAACAGGGACAAAACGCATGAATCATCAATTGCTCATCGAATACGGCGACGAAGTTCTGTTTGGGACAGGTCTTTCGGAAGCGGAGTTTGACGCCGAGGCGAGATTATTATTGGCGGCGAAGCTTTTTGAGTTGGGCAAGCTTAGCTCGGGCCAGGCGGCTAATCTATGCGGAAAGGGTCGCGTTGAATTTTTGTTCGCTTTGGAACGAGTGGGCGTTTCGATGAGCAACCTGCGCCCGGAAGATATTGAAACCGAGCTGGATTTCCTGCGCGATGGCTAAGCAAATAGTGGTCAATACTGGCCCCCTTATCGCGTTTGAGCGCATGGGTTGTCTCGATGTTATCGGCGCGTTACCATTCCAATATTTGTATCCTCAAGAAGTGAAGAGCGAAATTAGCGCAGGCGTGCAAAAGGGGTATCCGTCGATAGCGCCGTCATGGATTGAATGCAGGGCGCTGTCAACAAATCCGACCCCGTTTGGTGTTGTGGGCTTGGACGTAGGGGAGACGGCAGTGATACAGCTCGCGCTTGAACTGAGTATTCCCGCAGTAGCCATTGACGAATGGAAGGGCCGTAGAATGGCGCTCGCGCTCGGTCTAAAAGTGACGGGATCGCTTGGGCTATTGGCCAAAGCCAAACAATACGGCTTAATTCCAGCCCTAAAGCCATTTATAAAAAAAGCGGAACTAACGGGCATACGTTACCATCCCGAACTCGTTGCCGCACTGTTGCGGGAGATCGGTGAGTAAAAAGCCGCGGTGGAAATCCTAACTTATAGTGGTCAAATCGCCCCCGAGTAGTTATGGAATCAGTGATTTCCGCCCGCCCCCGTGATGATTTTCATCTGGAATTAAAATTTCATACGGGTGAAACGTGGCTGTTCGATGCTCGTCCTTATCTCTCTAAAGGCGTGTTTCAGCGCCTGCAAGACCAGCAACTATTTAATCAAGTCTATGTTGTATTTGGTACTGTCTGCTGGCCCAGAAATTTGGATATCGCGCCAGAAACGCTTTACGATAAATCAGTTCCAATTTGATCGCTTATTAGTTATAAGGCGAGAACTGACCCTGCGCTTCGTGGGTTTCCGCCGCGTTTTATTCAAGTCAAGAAAGCAGCATGCGCCTAACCACTGAACAAATTAATTTGATTCGTGAAGCCACCATCGGTGAATTCGGCCCGTCGGTGGAAGTAATGCTTTTTGGGTCGCGGCTTGACGATACATCACGGGGGGGCGATGTCGATCTAATGGTGACACTGTCCGATAGCGTCGCCCGTCCCGCATTGCGCGCCGCCCGGCTTGCGTCTCTCATCCAGCGCAAGCTGGGAGGGCGGCGAGTCGATGTAGTGCTGGTCACGCCGGAGACCGTTCTTCAGCCGATACATCATATTGCCCGGCAACACGGAATACGGATATGACTCGTTTTGCACCTGGAACGAAAGAACGCATTCGTTCACTGATTGAGGTCTGCCGACTGGAAGAACAATACTTACAGCGAACCGATAGCAGATTGTTTGCCATCGCGCTCACGCCATCGACAATCGAATCCCTACCGCAGAACGATATTCTCGCGGAGCGGGTGGACGCCTTTGTTGCAAGGTTTGGACGACTTCAGGATACATTGGGAGACAAGTTACTGCCGACCTTTCTGATTCTCATGGAAGAAACCCCGGGTGCAATGATTGAAAATCTGGATCGCGCAGAGCGTCTAGGGCTGATCGAATCTGCCGACGATTGGGCCACGATCAGAAAATTGCGTAACCGCATGATTCACGAATATGTGAAAAATCCAAGTGAGTTGGCGGATGCGCTAAACGCAGCGCATGAGTACATACCGGCTCTGCGAGCCTCGCTGGAGGCAATTGTCCAACGAATCAGCGCCCGTCTATCCATAACGGACTGATGTATTAGACCAATGTGGAGAAGCGTGGATTGACGATGATATCTCGGCGAAATTAGAGCGGCTGTTGGATAACGCAAGAGATCGAAAAGCGTCGGTAGAAATTATAGACTTGGCAGTGTGACGCAGATTAGTGAATATTGAGTTTAACGAAAACTGGATAAAAACCTATGAAGAATACCCTTCATATCTCTGTCAAGCGTAAGGCCTGACCCTGCGTTTTCTTGCACTCGGCTTGTTGACATGAGGCGGCTAATGGGCGACCCTGCGCTTCCAATATGCGTTTGACAATATCCCAGCGAACCTTCGTTCTACAGATCGTCACCCGAATCGCCGGGCCGGATGCGCGTGTTATTTTATTTGGATCCAGGTTGGATGACACTGGGCGCGGTGGAGACCTTGACTTGCTCATAGAAAGCAATGAAATGTTGACCCTCATGCAACGAGCCAGCATCAAGCTTGCGTTAGAATCGTCTCTCGACATGCCGGTGGACATCATCGTTATAAAGCGCGGTGCGCCGCCGACTGCATTCCAGCGCATTGCTCTTACAACGGGCATACCTTTAGGAGCAGCGTGATGGCGGAAAATATTCTCGAAGCGGAACAACAGTATTTATCGCGTTTACTCGAAGCCATTCAGCGCTGTGTTTACTTCCTGCACGCATCGGATCGAAAAGTTTCCTGGCCGCTGGAAGGTAACGTGCTTGCGGCCAGGAAAAAAGACGAAGAGCTATTCGAGTCTCTATCGGCAATCAACGAGCGCTTCGCAAAATTGCAAGATATTCTCGGTGCGGCGATGCGGCACGCCGCCATGCTTCTGGGTGAACAGGCCGACAATTTTTTGAAGGTGCTCGCTTTTTACGAAAAAACCGGGGTGATTGACGCAGTGTCGTCGTGGCAATTGTGCCGAACCGCGCGTAACCTAGCCGCGCACGACTATGAAACCGAGTACGCCGAGATAGCAGAGCATTTCAATACTTTGCATGACCTTCAGCCTATGCTTTACCAAGCGGCCGGCCGATTGCTAACAACCTGCTCCGTTAACCTGGGTATCCATCCGGCAAGCGAGGATTTTTCTCAGGAGTTTTCTCGAATCGTGGCACATCTGTTAAATCCGGTTTCTCACAATAATTTGAAAAGTACGTACAAAGATGAGTGAGCACTGTGGATATGTCGTTAGAAAACTCGGATCACGAGATGAAGCGTATGAATAGCGAAACAAAATTCCCGCTTTGCTGTGGACAGTGAAAATTATTGACATGTTCGCATGAGCTACGCGCGGGCATATAGAATTTAACAACGAGCGGAAGTGGCGCGCATCATCTCCCGGGGTAGCAGGGACGGCATGTTATCGAAGATTTATTGCCCAGTGCTGGAGGCCCGTTACGGTGGTGGGGAGGCCATCGACGGTTGCGTATAAGGAAGCGAAAACGCAACAGGCTGTAGCGGGAGTCGGAGGGGCTCATACGACTGCATGGATGCAGGAGGTAGGGCAACGCAGGAGCAGTTGCCGAGTACCGATTGAAACCGAGGGACAACACAACCCCGGTTGAGGGAAGAGCGAAGCGAAGGGTGTGGACCCTGCCGCGCGCTTTCAATTTCTCGCGCACGCGGCCCGCAAAGAATGTAAGCGTTGATCGTACCTATTCGCCCACCGTTTCGATTTGGAGTGCGCGAAGCGGCATGGCAATCGGGTTAGAATTTCCTTTGCCTATCTGTCATAGCAAGCGCTCTAATACAGCGCAAAGGACTCGATATGCCGACAATTAGTATGTTCTTGGAATTGTAATTTACCTGTATTTTTTTGATGACGAACGTCATAAGCTGCCCCATATTCATGCGAAGTATCAAGGGCAGGATGCGTCATTTTCGATAGTGGATGGTTCGTTGCTTGCGGGTGGCATTCCTGGCGGCAAGGCAAAGTTGGTTCAGGCCTGGATCGAAATACATCGTGAAGCCCTGATGGCGGATTGGGAATTGGCAGTCAATGGTCAGCCACCATTCCCCATTGATCCACTCAGATAGGAGCCAAGACTATGGAATCGGTGATTTCCGCCCGTCCTTGCGATAATTTTCATCTAGAGTTGAAATTTCAAACCGGTGAAACGCGTTTATTCGATGCGCGCCCGTATCTTTCTAAAGGTGTGTTTCAGCGCCTACAAGATAGACAACTGTTTAATCAAGTCTATGTTGCTTTTGGTACTGCATGCTGGCCTGGCGATTTAGATATTGCGCCTGAAACGCTCTACGATAAGTCAGTTCCCATACAGCGCTAATCCGCGCGTGCATTGGCGCGTATTAAGTAGGACTTGCAGGATTGTTTACATCTTGGCAATCTCGATGCAAAACGCGATTGGGGGCATGCTAAGGATTACGTCGAAATGCATCGGTAAATGTTGCAGCAAGAAAACCCGGAAGAATTTGTTATAGCGACGGGCGAGCAATATAGTGCGCAGGTCGTGGATGAGATGGTGAAAGTGTATCCTTCGATCGGCATCAACACAGCGGCATCCGTTACGTCACGCCCGCCCAACGCCACGCGGGTGACGACGTGAAAATCTTGGCGGCAACTATGTTGACAATTACCGGTAGCGTGGAGCGTATGAGGCTTAGCCCAGAACAAATCGAGTCCATCCGTCAGGCAACGCACGAGAATTTTGGTGCCGACACGGCGGTGTGGTTGTTTGGCTCGCGGGTGGACGATGCTCGGCGAGGGGGCGACGTTGACCTCTATGTTGAGACGACGCAAAGCAATACGCTTATGTCCGCGTTGCGCTGCAAGATAGCGATTGAGGATGCTCTTGATTTGCACGTCGATCTCGTCGTAAAAGAGCCTGGTAAAGACAAACCCATTTTTCGGCTCGCGAAGGAACAAGGGATTCGGTTATGACGGAACATCTGCGCCTTATCGCGCGCCATCTTGCTCACCTGCAACGCATGCGTGAATATCTCGTCTATTCAACACAACGAGTTCAGCAAATATTCCCCATTGATGACTGGGCAGCGTTGAGTTTCGATCAACACGAGGCGCTTGCGGCATTTCGCGTTCGGTTTAGCGAGTTTCAAGAACATCTCGGTAAGACCATGCGTGCAGTTGCGATAGAAGAAGAAGTTGACGTTGAACGCTTTGGCTCCGTACTCGCGTTCATGGAAAAGCTCGGCGTGTTGGAGTCTATCGAGCGCTGGAAACTCATCCGCGAGTTGAGAAATGCGGTTAATCACGAATATGAAGACGATACCGAGCGTCTCGCCCAATTCTTCACGGAACTGGTCAAAGCGACGCCAGAGTTATTCGCGTGCCACGAACGTCTGGTGGTGTTTTGTGCCAAGGCCTACACGATAGAGCCGTAATGCCAATGGCTTTGACGAGAACTGGATATGCCAATGAAAAAAGCCCTTATCACCGAAATCACAGGTCAGCACGCCGTCATCCAATAGGTTAAAAGGCAATACCCTGCGCCCTGCGTAGGGTGAAAAGGGTCTGTCCTTGAGATTGTCGCATGCATCCAATATTCAATTGAAAAGGCAAAAGGCAAAAGGCAAAAGGCAAAAGGCAAAAGGCAAGACCCTGGCGTCTCTGCTAATTGCTCCATATTCACGCCAAGTATCAGGGGCAGGATGCATCTTTTTCAATACGACAAGTCCGTTCGGCCTGGGTGGCAGGGCTGTCCCATTAAATTGTAGTTGACAGTGTTCTAATTGTATGTTTTTTTCA
>CAKKRP010000104.1:0-15130 GCA_919902765.1 Gammaproteobacteria bacterium
GAAACGCATCTCTACAATTTATATTGAATCAGAATTTTTAATGGGACAGCCCTGCAACCCACCCCTTTTTTAATTTGTAATACTACCCTTGGAAACCTCACCCTCACTTGGCGGCCACCCCAATTTCACGCAAAGCATTTTGATAAACATTTTTCATTTCCTGCGGCTGCTCGACACTCACGTGCAAATTGCGCAAATGCCCGTCTTTTAGGCCGTAGATCCATCCATGCACACACAACTTCTGTCCGCGCGACCACGCGTCTTGCACCACTGTGGTCTCACACACATTTACCACTTGCTCGATGACATTGAGCTCGCATAAACGATCCCCGCGCCCATCGGGCGCAAATTTATCCATTGCATCACGATGCTTTTGATGTATATCGTGGATATGGCGCAACCAATTATCGGCCAAACCTACGCGGCTATTTCCCAATGCGACGTTGACGCCGCTGCATCCGTAATGTCCGCATACGATGATATGCTTGACCCGCAACACGTCTATTGCGAACTGTATTACCGATAAACAATTCAGATCGGTATGGACAACGACATTGGCGATATTTCTATGTACAAACAATTCGCCAGGCAATAATCCGACTATCTCATTCGCCGGCACTCTGCTATCGGAACAGCCTATCCATAAATAGGCGGGGGCCTGTTGCTGCGAAAGCTTGGTGAAAAACTCCGGATCATGTGTCCGCATAGACGCAGCCCATGCCTGATTACTATCAAATAAATCTTGCAAGTCATTCATCAATCTACTGCCCCATTCAAAGACACACCTTCGATTGTAACCTAAAACCTCAACACTGTTAATAGAATAACCCTAAATTTCCGCTACCATCTAGTGTTTTGCCCTGCTAGAATTCACCTATGTCGCCTTGTCTCCTTAACATTGCAAACGAATTTTTATCCGCCCAATCTGTCGCGACAGTCCACGCCTTGGGTTCGGGCCTGATCAACGACACGTATCTTGTACACTGCGCGGGAGTAGGCGCACGCGACTTCGTATTACAACGTGTCAATTCCTCCGTTTTCGCAGCGCCACAACTCATCATCGACAATATACAAAAAGTGAGCACGCATCTTGCGCAGCAACACCACAGCGGTGACGAAACAAAAACGCTTATTTTACCCACACTTTATCAAACCCACGCCGGAAATTATTTTTTTGTAGACGCAGACGGCGGGTTTTGGCGCGCCATGTCTTATATTCCACACACCTACAGCATTAAAGTACTGAGCAATGTCACGCAAGCCGAAGCCGTGGGTTTTGCGTTAGGCGCATTTCACCACGCGCTACTTTCCATCGCACCGAATGACTTGCACGTCACCTTGCCGGGGTTTCATATCACACCCCGCTATCTCGCACAATATGACGACATACTCGCCCACGGCGCGACGCTTCCTCCATTGCAAGAATGGTACGACTGCCACGCGGCCGTAGCGCAAGGCAGATCCGGCGCAGGCGTCCTAGAAAATGCGAAATTTTCAGGACAATTGACCGAGCGCCCCATCCATGGCGACCCTAAATTGGACAATTTTTTATTCGACCGTACCACCCAAGGCGTCGTTAGCTTGATCGATTTGGATACCTTGCAACCCGGGCTGATTCATTATGATATCGGGGATTGTATACGTTCCTGCTGCAATACCGGCGGTGAGTCCCCCTCCGGCATAGACGCGGTTGATTTTAATCTGGATTACTGTCGCGGCATCTTGCAAGGATATTTTTCCGGTGCGCAAAATACGCTAACGGCCAAGGATATTGAATATCTCTATGCGGCGATTCGCTTAATCCCCTGGGAATTGGGGCTACGCTTTTTAACCGATCACCTCGCGGGCGACCGCTATTTCAAAGTCGCCACGCGTGGGCAAAACCTCCACCGCGCGCGCGTACAATTTCGATTGTACGCGGAAATAGTTAGGCATCGAACATATCTTTTACAAATAATTGCAAGCTTAGCGCATACATCCGTTAAAGCAATATAACGTCGCCCGCGTGCGCGCCATCGTTTTTATCTCCCATAATCCTACGTTGCTCAGATGTCACGTTATGTGAATTCATTAGATTCAGCAACACCTTTAAGTTTACGCGCCCGCCCTGTACGCCCGATTTAAGCGCCGGGACCGATTCCACAAAATCCTGCATGGAACGCATAACGGAATCCAGCGTTTGACAGACTCCATCCTGAAATTGAAACCCTTCGATAATCTGGCCGATATTTTTGTTTATATCGTTAACCACGTTCTTACTTGCCGGGTTAACCGCAGGTTGCGCGTTAACTTTGCCCGCTTGCATTTCGCTAATCACTTGCTGTTGAGTATCTATCGTGGCCACCAACGAATTCAATAATACTGGAATTCCAACGGAACAGTCTTTTAAATTATCTTGAATGCTGCGCCCGAATTCCATAACCTCGAACGCGGACACCACTATTTTCATCGCGATGGCGATATATTTTTTATCATCCGAATCGGCGTTACTTGCCGCAGCCTGATATAAATCGGCGCCGTGCAGGCAAATCTTGTCTCCAAAATGCAATAGATCGTCGGTGCTTCTCAACATCTTGGCCAACACATTGGGTAGGTCTTCCATTGCCTTACGTAGTTCCCCTTCGATTTCCGGTGTGGCATTGAGGGTGCCGGATACCACTCCGCTAGTTACAGAGATTTTAGGATCTTGGCCGCTAAGGGTGTCGATATTGTTTTTGAGCTCTAAAAAAGAGCCCACTAGACGCGATATTTCTGCTTCGGTTTTCTTCTTGGCCAGATCAATTTGATTTGACAGCATCGGCAGCACCGTACGACATGCATCGTCAAGCAAGGCTTGATCTGAATCTAAAGGTTGTTTTTTCGATTGGTCCGCACGCATGATGAACTCCAAGGCGTTCGTTAAAGCATGATACAGTTGGATACATCTATTTTACGTTCATTGACCGATTTTTAATCAACCCGTCTCATCAAATATGTGATGAACCACACATCAAAACCTAGGCCAGGATGCCTTGATAGCCATATTGTCAACTACATCACATTTTCATTTTTCATGCGGATACAAGCATCGTGGCGCATACTAATATAAAAAACCGCCGTTACCGCGCACAAGGCGCCCAAAAATGAAATCCATTTTTCGGCATGACTCACGGAAGAAAATTCTATTCCGAGCAGACTACGCCAATCACGCATATACCGTCTCTGTAAAAATAAATTGAGTTTATCATATTGATGTTGATAACAAAACGCCCCGCAGGTACGGGGCGAGTGTCATGCCCTGCATCTACAAACTAGGGAGCGAGAATGCTCACCTCGTTGAGCGTATAGGTTTTGCTAATCGTTGTAGCACTATTTGGGTCTACTGATGCAACTCTAAAATAATATGTCGTACCAGTCGTCAGTCCGCTTATGGTTGCGGTGGTGCCGGTGCTGATAGCCGCTGCGATACCCGAGGGCGTAAAACCGGCGGTGGTTGATTGATAGATGTTATAAGTAGCCATGTTTTCCACTGGTTTCCAATGCAACACTATCGTGCCTGTCGCACCTTGCTCGGCATAGACACCCAAAGGCATAGGTGGCCCCATGGCCGTGTCCAGTGAAACATTCAACGTATTAGTGGTTCCCACTGTAATTGGAGTCGTAATCGCCGTCCATGCGGTTACATCGTTTATCAAACGCACCCTCGCCGCATACGCTTGACCCGTATACAAACTCATTTGATAGTATCCATCATTATCCGCCTGCACCGTTTCAAAGGTATTTGCGGTATTGGTGCCATCCAGCAATTGCACGGTGGCATTGGGCACAGGAAACGTTGCGGCACCACTCGCAAACGTGACACGCCCGGTGACTATATTGGCGGTGTTCGCCAACGTCATAGTTACACCGGCATTTGTCGCATTGCTACCGGCAACCGACATGGGCACACTCGTACCGCCATTCACCGCATTATATACACCGTTATAAACTTGGGTCGCATACACGGTGCCATCGTCGATGCGCGCGACTAATTTCGCCGTTGCGTTGGTGGCTGAAGCAAATACGGTGGCGTTACCTAAGCTGTCCGTCGTATCACTGCTAATATACCCGCCGGTGCCAGTTCGCAAGATAACCTTTACATCGCTTAAGGGGTTGGTCCCATCGGTCACCGCGATGGGTTGCGCATTCGCATAGGTGTTAATCGTCACTTGGGACGCAACGTCGCGAATATCCGCCGCAGTTTGTTTTCCGCGCGCAATCACGGTATATAGACCTTTATACAATTGTATGCGGAATCGACCTACCTTATTGGTGCGTAAATTCACAGTGGTAACAAATGAAGCCGCGTCCCGTATATCTACGGGAGTACCGGGCACCGCAACCCCTGCCCCATCTTGCACTACCCCAAACACCGGCCGCCCCGGCAGTAAATCAAAATTCGCGGTGTTTACCGCGCCATCTGTAACGGCTATTTTTTTTGCAAAACCGCGCGTCAAACCTCCATCGAGGGTATCGTTCCAATATTCGGACGCATAGGCTTGCAAGGTATGATTACGTAAGGCCAGACGATAATTCCCAGTCGGCAAATTTAAACGATAATACCCATAAATATCGGTTTTGACCGAGAAAGTCACCGCATTAGTATCCCAATCATGTACGGCTACTTCGACACCCGGCAATGGGTCACCGGTATCTTGAGCGATGACGCGTCCCGCTATTCTACCACCCGGCGACAGCACAAAATCTTTAGTCAACGTTCCTGTCGATACAGTCACTTTGTCCGCTTTTTTACGTTTTACGTCTCCGCCGCCGTTGGTATACCATTCAGACGCGGCGAATCCTAATATTTTATGATTATTCGCACCAACAATGTAATCGCCTGCCGGAACATTTAGGCAATAGGCACCGTTGGCATCGGTCAAGGTGCTCGCTTGTAACACCCAATCTGCGTAGCGCCGCACCACGATAAGTATTCTCGGCACTGCCGCGCCCAATAAATTGGTTACCGTACCGCAGATACTGGCCGGAGAGGCCACGCTATTCACCGCGTTGGCAGCCTCATCGTTGTTAGTCACCGCAGTTTGTATGGCCGCCACATAGCCACTGGTGGTCGTCAACGTCGCACCGGTCAGATCATTCGTCAAATCAGTGCCACGCGCCGCTTGAATCACGGTATCGATCATTTCGCTGACGGCATCGGCCTTCAAACTCGCCAAGGTTGTACCAGCGGCACTGACCTTGGTGGTTAACAATTGACGGGCTGCGTCGCTGACCGGATTAACGTCTATGTCATTGTCGGTGCTCGCCACGACCGCGTCTATGGAGGTGCCATTTTGCGTAGCGCGTAACACATACTCTGCAGATGGCGCAAAATTATCTGGCAATGCGATGCTGTATGCGCCTCCGCTATCTGTGGATGCGGTTGCCAACGCCGCCCCTACTTGCGCGCCCGCTGCGTCAATTTTTATCAAATTGACCGCGACCCCCGAAACGCCATATAAACCGGAAAACCCCGCATTGGCATGGCCGCCTACGAATAAGGCCAACATGCGATCTACGAAACCGGGTTTGTAAGTGGCAATGGCGCCACCGGTCGTTGCGTTCCCGGGTGCCGCGACCACGCCCGATAACTGCGGCGAGTTCTTGGCAGGTGCCGCGCTTTTTCCGCCACACCCCGCCATTACCAAAAACGCTGTCGCCGCGCCAAGTAAAACCATCGACCTATTGCAATACATTTCAGACTCCTTCGCGCCACAAATTGAAAATTAGGTTTCAATTTCGTGGTAATGCAAAGGAAACGCCAAATTATTTCGGTTAACGTTACACTATACTACCGCGCATTTCACTCCCTGAATCAAGAATTTCAATACCGACAACCCTCAACGCCGCTTGGTCGTTACATCTTTCAATATCACCGGATCTATTTGTATCGTCCGTTGTTCATCCGCCACCCAAATTTGGGCGTCTTGCAATGTACATTGCAAGCGCATATTGCGTTGCGCGAGCAATGACAAAGCGCGACTCGTTTCGGGTGCCAGATTTATCACTGTTAGGTTGTCCAGGCGCGCTAAATTCGCTTGGCTTTTTGCCCACCACAATTCCGCGCCGCGATTTCCATAACTATATACATAAACGAGTTTTGCGCGTCCACATGCGCGGCGTATATCTTTTTCTTCCGGTTGTCCCACGTCTACCCACAAATCGATATTGCCAGTCAAATCCTTTAGCCATAAATCAGGTTCATCTTCTGCGCTCATACCCCGCCCAAACAACAACGCTTCATGTGCATGGCGAATAAACGCCAACAAGCGCACCATCATGCGTTCATCGGTTTCAGAGGGGTGACGCGCCAGCGTCAACGTATGATCCTGATAATAATTTCTGTCCATATCGGCGATTTGCAAAGCGGCTTTATATATCGTCGCATTAGAGGCCATGATGTCGTCACCACCTTAAATATGAGCGGATGCATTAACTACGATTTTTTCTCAAACGTACCATCGAGGTTCAAATAATAGGTGTCTACCTCTAAATGAGGGAATAAACGCCTGATTTTGTCTTCCGCTTGTTCCAGATCCCGTTCGTGATGTTGTTCCGTTCCCCCGATGCCATACATGCCGCAATCTTCATGATTTATCAAAATAACGGTCGTAATGCCATGTAGCCGATCGGAAATATCCACTTGGCGGATCACATCATACACGTCAAAGACACCACCGGCCATCACCGCTCTATCATAGCTACCCTGAGCTAGATTCGCCTCCAGCCATTGATTGATATAAGACTGCAAACGATAATCCATACAGTGGACTACGATTGCGGTACAACGGTGCGCCATGATGTTTCCAGTAAACGTTTTGAGAACTAGGCGTATTGTAGCGCCAGCGCGCGCCATGGTAAGTTGCAACCTAGGCCTTTTTAGGCGATATCAGCATGGTGATGACCGCGCGAAAAACAATTTGGTCATGCATATCCATCACCTTGACGGTGACCGGCAACTCTACAACAGCCGCGAAGGCCGGGATGGATTCCAACGCCGCGATGGCCCGCAAGTTAGTGGCGGCCTTTTTCAGATATTCAACTGTCATTCCTTTTGGTATCCAACGATGCGTGGCCGGTATGGTCACATCCGTCAGCGTTCCCGCCGCAAGTTCCGCCATATTGCACATCGCGATGGCATGCACCGTACCTATGTGATTGAGTACTGCGCGCCGCTTTTTAATTTGCAATTCGCAATATCCAGGTCGTAGCGCTACGAACTGCGGGCGTATGGTGCCAAAATAAGGGGCCATCCAACATATGATCCTGGAAAACAGCCATTTCCCTCCGATCCAGTTCGATGTGCGCTGCCAAGTAGAGAAAATTAAAGAAATTTTATGCATTTCACGCTCGCCTCTTCAAGGTGCAACCGAAATCTTACCGTGCAAATCCCCGACCTAAACACCACTCACGCGACTATAAAACGCCTGCCTATGGCCATGGTCGTTCCGCTTTAGAGCGAACATTGCCCGATGCTCACTGCCTATTGTATCATGCGGGTACGCGCCCGCACGGGCGGGACGCTGCAAATTGGAGGGGACTTAACGTGGATAGACGGAAATTTCTGCAACACGCCGGTATCACCGGCATCCTAGCATCAGGCGTGGCGCCTGCGGTGCATGCGCAACCGGCAATTCGCTGGCGCCTGGCGTCCAGCTTCCCAAAATCGCTCGACACCATTTATGGCGGCGCGGAGGTTTTTGCGAAAAAGGTGTTTGAATTATCGGGTGGAAAGTTCGAGATATCGGTACACGCTGGCGGCGAATTGGTGCCGCCGTTGGGTGTGGCCGACGCGATTCAACAAGGCACTGTGGAGTGTGCGGCCACCGCTTCGTATTATTTTTTCGGCAAAGATGAAACCTTCGCGTTTGACTGCACCATCCCCTTCGGTCTCAATTCGCGCCAAACTACCGCGTGGATGTATGAAGGCAACGGGCTCAAACTGATGCGCGAATTCTTCAAACAGTACAATATTGTGAATTTCCCGATGGGTAATTCCGGCGCACAAATGGGAGGATGGTATCGCAAAGAGATAAAATCGCTCGACGCTATCAAGGGTCTTAAGATGCGCATCGGTGGTTTTGGCGGCAAGGTGCTCAGTGCCATTGGTGGCGTTCCACAAAACCTGCCTGGCGGCGAGATTTATCAGGCCCTGGAAAAGGGCACTATCGACGCGGCGGAATGGATAGGCCCTTACGACGATCAGAAATTGGGGTTTTATAAAGTTGCAAAATTTTACGCCTATCCCGCATGGTGGGAAGGTGGCCCGCAAATGTCGCTATACGTAAATTCTCAGGCCTACGAAAGTTTATCGGCGGAAAACAAGGCGATCATCGAATGCGCCGCTGCATTTGCGCACACCACGATGCAGGCGCGATACGATGTACGCAACCCTCAAGCATTAAAGGATTTGGTGCAGAACGGTACTAAACTTTTCCGCATGCCCAAATCGGTGATGGATGCCGCATTCGAAGCGTCGCAACAACTCTACAGCGATCTCTCGGCCAAGAATGCCAATTGGAAAAAAGTCTACACCGACTATGCCGCATTCCGCCGCGAGCAAAATCAGTGGTTCCGTTTTGCCGAGGCTGGTTTTGACGACTTCATGCAGGCGCAGAAACTCTAGTTTTCGCGCGTTCATCCAAAGCGCCCGCAACGTACAGTACACATTTGATATTGATGTCGCCCCCCTTTAAAAAAGGGGGGCTCATATGCTGAAGAGTTACGTATTTTTTTCTACGCCGCACGATGATTACTCAGAACTACGTTAGTAATCTATTTTTTACGGGCATCTTCTTGCATTTCGCGCAATAGCGCCGCACCAGGGTCTTCGGGTTCATCCTTAGCAGGCACCGCAATTTCACCTTGCGATGGCACGGGTACAGGCGGCGACTCTGTAGGAATCGTATCAATTTGAAGCGTATTCAAATTTATTTTATTGCCCGGTTCTGCAACGCGTGTCACCAAAGATGGAAAACCAATTATCATCGCCACCATCAATAATTGCATCACAACAAACGGAATGGCTCCACGATAAATTTGACCCGTTGTGATCGGTTCAATGAAGCGTCGTGTGACTCTATCGACATAGCCCACGGCGGGCGCAACACTACGCAAATAAAACAACGCAAATCCAAATGGAGGATGCATAAACGAGGTCTGCATATTGACCGCGAGCAACACACCGAACCATACCAAATCGATACCCAGCGCGCTGGCCACCGGCGCGAGCAACGGCACCACGATAAACGCAAGCTCGAAAAAATCGAGAAAAAACGCCAAAAAAAACACTAACACGTTGACGAAAATCAAAAATCCGAGTTGCCCGCCCGGCAAACCAACTAATAAGTGCTCGACCCATTTCGGCCCATCGACTGCCTGAAATGTGAGACTGAACACGCTTGATCCGATCAAGATAAACATAACAAATGACGACAGTTTTAGCGTGGAGTCCAAGGCCTGCGTTAGCAATTGGCGATTGAGCCGCAGGCGCACGACGGCCATGATCAACGCGCCGAGCGCACCCATCGCGCCGCCTTCGGTGGGCGTGGCAACGCCGAGGAAAATAGTCCCCAACACGAGGAAAATGAGCGCCAGCGGCGGGATCAACACGAACGTCACGCGTTCGGCGATGTGCGATAGCAATTTTAGTTTCGCGACGCGATTCACCACCGCCAACGCAAACGCGATGCCGGTGCCGACGCTCAATGTCAACACGATCAATTCGTCGGTCGGCAATGTGTCCGGCCGCGTAACGGCAAATGCGACCGCACCGCCAGTGGCAAGCGCGAATAACGCACTCACAGAACGCAACCCGGAAGCGCCCTCCGGTCCGCGCAGCGCGCGCGCCTCGGCCGGCAACGCCGGCACGCTGCCCGGTTTGATTACGCTAAGCGTGAAAATCCACAACGCGTACAACGCCGTCAGCAAAAATCCGGGTAGAAATGCGCCCTTATAGAGATCACCGACACTGAGCCCCAATTGGTCAGCAATCACAATCAACACCAGTGACGGTGGAATGATTTGCGCCAATGTACCGGAGGCGGCGATAACACCGGTAGCCACGCGATAATCATACCCATAGCGCATCATGATCGGCAGCGAAATCAGCCCCATCGAAATTACGGAGGCCGCAACCACACCGGTCGTTGCCGCGAGCATCGCACCGACCACGATCACCGCATAGGCCAGCCCGCCGCGTATGGGACCGAATAACTGCGCAATGGTGTCGAGCAAATCTTCCGCCATGCCTGAACGCTCAAGGATCAGACCCATGAAGGTGAAAAACGGGATCGCCAACAGCGTGTCGTTTTTCATGATACCGATAATGCGCAGTGGCAACGCTTGCATTAACGAGGCGGGTAAAAGACCGATCTCTACCCCTATATAGGCGAACAGCAAACCGCATGCGGCCAACGAAAACGCGACGGAATATCCAAGCAGCAAAAAAAAGATCAACCCGGCGAACATAATGGGGGCGATATTGTGCTGGAGAAACTCGATCATTGTACGTCCCCGCGCGGTTTTTTGGGTTCGATCATATCCACAATCTCTTCTACGCGGTCTATTACTTCACCTGCTACTTGCTTGGTGCGAATTTCCTCGGCCAATGCCAATTCGGCGGGCCGGTTTTGCGCAAGTTTCGTGGGATCGTCTATCGCTCCACGCAAATACGCCACGCGTTTTATAAATTCGGATAGACCTTGCGCACCGAGCAACATAAATCCCAACGGCACTAACGCGTACACCGGCCACCGAATCAATCCCCCCGCATTTTCCGACATCTCGCCGGACACCACGGCGTTCATCACCAACGGCCACACCAGACGAATAACAATGACGACAAACGGGAATAGGAATACGGCGATTCCAAACAATTCAATAATGATTTGCATACGCTTGGAAAGCCGGTTGCTAATAACGTCGATCTTCACATGACCCTGCCGCAACATCGTATACCCGGCACCGAGCAGGAATACTGCGGCGAATAAATACCATTGAATCTCCAACATGCCATTGCTGCTCATATCAAACAACTTTCGAGACACGGCATTGCCGGAAGAAATCACTACCGCCACTAGCACCAACCATAGTGTCGCGCGCCCAATGCGTTCGGTCAATCGATCGATAAAACCGGAAAGCCTCAACAGTAGGCGCATGGCTCGTCCTCCGCTTGCAGTAACGCTGAATCTACCGAACGCGATTATCCCAGAATCTCCGTTTGCTAGCTACTGGGATCAACCTAACCGTCGCGTCTGGATGGGCCTGGCGCCGGCATTGAATCGACGACATTAAAGAGGGGGTGACGAGATATCGCGTTATGTACCAAACCTTGATTGGCGATTTGGGGCGTAGGCTTGCAAGGTGAATCGGGGCAGTTCGGTTATCAATCTATCGCATAAATCCCCGGCCTAAACACCTCTTCACCCGATTTATTGAATGCCGCGACGGAGCGTGCAATGGCATTTTCCAATTCTTCATTCCATGACGGATGGCTGTAACTCATATCGGTGAAAAACCACAAGCCGCGTTGCGATTGACACGCGGCGGTGAGCATATTGATCATCTCGCCCGCTTGCGGGCCGATAATACTGCCGCCCAACAATTGCCCGGTTTCCGCATCATGCACCACCTCAATGTAGCCTTCACCGCCGTGGTGTATGCGCGCTATTGTGGAGCCTGCTAAATTGGCGTGCGCGACATCGGGTTCAAAACCCGCTTGTTCCGCGCGATCTTCACTCAAGCCAACGGCGGCGATGGGTATCGCAGTGTCGATCACTATGGGTACGCGGTTGTAATTATATAATTCTCGGTTCCCCAATAAGGCATTCAAGGTGGCGATTTTTGCATCGTGAAATGCGGCATTTGCCGTCATGGGGCCACGTTTTACATCACCCACCGCGTAAATATGGGGCACACTGGTCTCTAAATATTCGTTGGTGACGATAAATCCTTCGTCGTCACACTGCACGCCTACGTCGGCCAACCCCAAGCCCTCGGTGTGCGGCGCTCGGCCCACCGCCACCAAGATGAGATCGTATTCGCCCCGTTGACCATCGCTAAATTTTACTTTGATGTCGGCGGCGGATTTGTCGATCTGCGCCACGTGCGCGTTTTTTATAACTTTTATACCCAGTTGGGTAAATTTTCGTTCCAAGGTTTGGCTGGCGCGCTCCGCAATGCCGCCTCTATTGAGCAAGCGCTCGCCTTGTTCGACCACGGTGACGTGCATACCGAATTGACGCATCGCATATCCCAATTCACACCCGATAGCGCCGCCCCCGACCCATAAGACATTTTTGGGCAAATGATTGAGGTTAAACATGAAATCGCGCGTATCTAAAATGCGCTCGCCATCGGGTGTACACACGGGGTCGCGACGCGGCGTCGCACCGGTGGCAATAATAATTTTTTTGGCGATAATTTCTGGTACGGATTGATCCGCTTCCAACGGTGTGATTTTGACGCGCTGCGCTGCACAAATACTGGCGTTTCCAGCGTAAAATTTGATGCCCAGTTGGCGCAGCCACGGCAGCAAGGTCGCCCGGATATTGCCCACCATTTCCCGCTGGTGACGTAACGCCGCGACGAAATCGCCTTGCACTTGACCTACTAAACCACGCCCGTCGAGGCGGTTTACATCGCCCAGAATTCGCGCCAAACGCAATATCGCTTCTTTAGGCACGCAACCCTGATTAAGACAGGTGCCACCGGGAAGGTATTTTTCGATAACAGCGACTTTGGCCCCCATGTGGGCCGCGATAATGGCGGATTTATATCCGCCGGGGCCACATCCAATAATGACCAAATCATAGTGGGCAACAGGATTATCGGCCATAATTTACGTCCTTATCAACCTGTCGCACGCATTTGCGACGTGTGTTTCCCCTCTGCGCACCGCGCGACAAATTCAACAAAGCGCGCCGCCCATGGATTTGCTGCGACATCGCGCATATGCGCATAACCGCCGAGCACGTTTTTATAAATAATACCGTCACGTTTGCCGTCTATGCCGTGCCCGCGCAACACGTCGTAGGCATAACGCACATCCGTCGCAACGTTTTCTAGACTGGAATAATGAAATTCATGTGCGCATATTTCTACGTCATTGCGTTCGCTATCACGCAAGGCCCAAGGGCTCGCCCCGGTTTCGCGCAAACGAATATAGCCGCGCCCTTGCGGTCGTTCATGCATCACCGTGTCCGCCGGTACGGCACCCACCATGGTGTAAACTTGATCTTTCCATGCTAACGAACGCGATAGATACATTAATCCTCCGCATTCCGCGTAAACCGGCAAGCCTTTATCTATGGCCGTTTTTATGTCATGCCGCAAGCTGACATTCGCTTCCAGCGCCGCCGCATGCGTCTCTGGAAAACCGCCACCGATAAACAAACCATCCACAACCGGTAATTGTTTGTCGTGCAAGGTATCGAAAAATACCAGTTCCGCACCTGCTTGACGTAATGCATCGAAATCGCCCGCATAATAAAATCCAAATGCGCTGTCCTTGGCCACACCTAGGCGCACCTTGTGCGAATTTTTCGGTGCGGGTAATTTAATTTTTGGTTGATTAATATTCGGCGCGGATCGCGCAATAGTGAGCAACAATTCCATATCTACCTGCGCCCCGACTTGCGCGCCTATGGCCGCAATTTTACGCGCCGCTGCGGCAGCTTCGTTGCTGGGAATCAAGCCTAAATGACGCTCATCTATGCGCAGCTCAGCATGTTCATGCACCGCACCTACTACAGGCACATCGGTATAATGTTCCAATACCGCGCGCAATTTGCCTTCGTGGCGACGACCGCCCACTTTATTTAAGATGACACCCACGATACGCACGCGTTTATCGAACGCCTGATAACCTAAGATTAACGGCGCGATACCACGTGTCATGCCGTTGGTGTCTATGACGAGAATCACCGGTACTTTAAGTAATCGCGCCAGCGCGGCATTGCTATTGCGCCCTTCGATATCCAACCCGTCATAAAGGCCTTTATTGCCTTCGATAATCGCGATATCGGCTGTATTATGGAAGCTGTTATAAAGCGTCTTGAGTTCTTTCATCCCCATAGTATTAAAATCGAGATTATGGCAGGCGTGCCCCGCTGCTGCGCCCAACCACATAGGGTCAATGTAATCCGGGCCTTTTTTGAACGGCTGAACGTTTAATCCGCGCTGACGCAGGGCGGCGCACAAGCCCATGCTGATCGTCGTTTTGCCCGAGGATTTATGGGCCGCTGATATGAATAAGGCCGCCATAGCAGGGGCCCGCCTAGGCGGCTGACTTTACCCGCTGACGATTGCGATTTTTCCACATCGCATCTGCTTGCGCTTGAGCGTCTGCAATAGACTGGGCGCGACCCAAGAGTTTCAACGCAATAGCCGCAGTACCGGTAACGCTCGCGACGCCATATTCATCTTCCGCACCGCCTTCCCATACACGCGCCATACGCGGCACATCCATGGTTTCGTCTTTGAGATGCCGTGCGCCGCTAAACAACGGCGGCCACTCCTCTTCGCTGGGTACATCGTTGTGGACGGATTTAACCAGGCACGCCGCATCGGGATTGCGCTCCACTTCACCGCCCTCGCCTTTAAACACTACGACGTGACCTTGATTCAAAAATTTCGCCGCCTCTTGATGGGTCTCGCGATAACCGGGGTGAAATATGCCTTGTATGGAATACGGTGCGCAAAACGGATTGAGCATACGCGCGATGGTATGCACCGGCGAACGCAGCCCCAACAACGGACGCATATTAATGATCTCGTGCATTGCCGGCGCGAAATGTTCCAATGCGATATAGGCGAAATGATTTTTTTTAAGGTGTTCTGCCGCTTGAGTTAGGCTCCGACTCGTCGGCAGCCCCAACATTTCCAACGTTTCGCGCGTATACACGCGCCCTTCGGTGTGGCCTTCGGTGCCATGCATTAACACCTTAATACCGCTATCCGCCAAGATCAGCGCGGAAAATATAAACCACGGCAACTGCCGTCGTTTGCCGGCATAGGACGACCAATCGAGATCGACCTGCGGCACTTTAGTCGGCAATAACATGCCCTCGCGCACCGCGCGCACAAAACCTGCGATTTCTTCGCCGGTCTC
>CAKKRP010000104.1:15140-20683 GCA_919902765.1 Gammaproteobacteria bacterium
GGTCTCTTCTTTGACGCGCAATAGCATCAAAAACGCGCCCAACTGGCACTGCTCGATTTCATTATTAATGACCATACGCATTGCATCATGGGCCTCTTGCTCGGTCATCGAACGCGAGCCACGTTTGCCCTTGCCTAAGATGCGTATATATTGCGCGAACGGATGTTCTTGCATAAAACCTCCTTGGGCGTTATTTCTTTCCCGTAGGGTTTTTTACGTGAGGATCGATCACGCTATCGGCCAAGGATACCGGCAAAAAACGCAATATTTTGACACCGACACTCACGACCAATCCCGCCAGCGCGACACCGCCCACGCCTAAAAACAGTTCATAGACACTGGGTGTGTATTGCGCAATCTGTCCATCGTAAAAACTGCTGGAGACAGCAAAACCGGGAAACATATCTAACGGCAAGGCTTGACCGCCAATAATGATGACATACATCTGCGCCAAGCCACCAACCACCACGAATAACGAAGCGACCACCGCAGCCTGGGTAGAAGTCTGCCATCGCTTGGCCCAACACAACCACAGCGGTATTACGCCGCCTATGCCTATTTGACCTATCCAAAACAAGGCCGTGTATATGCCGCCTTCAAGCAAAATAAAACGTTCCACGTTGTGATGTTGCGTAATATATAAATTGGTCAGGTGATAAATCGTCACGATTAAAAACACCGCCGCAACGAACGTGCTCAATAGGCCGCGCAAGCGCGCAATCACGCTAAAACCCAATTCCCGTCCCGTCCAGCGGTACGCCGCAACGACCGTGATGAGATATATCGCCGTACCAAAGGCCAAGGACATAATAATAAACATCGGTGCCATTACCGCCGTATCATAGGCAGACCGCGCAACCAAAAAACCAAAAATAGAGCCCGTACCGGTGGTTAAAATAAGACGCCAGCTAAACGCCGCGATACCCGCCTTTTTTGTATGTACGTTAAAACGACGTTCCATCATCATCCACAAATACACATATACCAGCGCCATGAAACCGGTGTATAACAAAATATTCCACGCGAATATGGATTTAAAATTGTAATAAGTCATCGCCACGATCAGGCGATCCGGACGCCCCAAATCGAGCACCAATACCGCTAAGCCACCCATCAACAACGCTAACGCCAACAACCCGGACAACGGTGCCAAAGGCTTATAAAAACTCTTGCCGAATACCGACGCAATGGACGCGACATTCAGCGCGCCGGACGCCGCGACGATTAAGAACACCGCAAACACATGGGGCAGGCCCCACACGATTTGGTTATTCATACCCGTAATCGCGTGGCCGTAATGCTCCATTGTCAGCGCCGCGCCGCCACCTAACGCCAAAAACACGCCCAATAACGCCAACCAGCCGACATAGGTGCCGCTGCTGCCTTCAATTTCGCTATAATCTAGAACCTTCATGCCCTATATTCCTTCGTAACGTACGCCAGGGTTGAGTTTTAAATCAGCACGAATTTGACGCGTCGGATATTGCGCCACACGTTGCGCGATCTCACTCTTGGGATCGTTCAAATCACCAAAGGTCATCGCTTTTTCTTTGCACGATTCGACACAAGCCGGATTTTGGCCCTTATCGACGCGATGCACGCACAAGGTACAACTCTCCACCGTACCCTTACCGCGCGGCATATACGCATCGCCGTGGATCACGTCTTCATGCACAAAAGAACGCGCCTTATACGGGCATGCCATCATGCAATAACGGCATCCGATACAAATATGTTTATCGACTAATACGATGCCATCGGCGCGTTTAAACGAAGCGCCCGTCGGACATACATCCACACAAGGCGGTTCTGCGCAATGTTGGCACATCATGGGCAACGATATTTGACGACCGGTACCGCTTTCTTTTAATTCGACTTTGCGTATCCACTGCACTTTTTGGTCAGCGCGAACTTTTTCTTCGCCCCAACCATTTTCTTTTTTACATGCAGTGACACAATCGTCACAACCCGTGCGACATTTATTAGTGTCTATCAACAAACCCCAACGTTGATAATTTGAAGCGCCTTCAGCGGGTGAACGCGCCTGGGCGACACTGTGTAGAAATACTCCGGGGGCCAATACCGCGCCTGCCGCCACCGCCGCACCGGCCGTGACAAACTGACGCCGCGACACGCCGTATTCAAACTCTTCTTGCTGCCGCTCACTCATAAGCGCCGCTCCGCCGTGACCGTCGCACCCGGTGGTTGAGGGGTGGAGGCATGACACTCAAAACAATCTATTTTTACCGCTGTATATTGATGGCAGGCATTACAAAAATGGCGCTGATCTTTAATACTGACGGGCTGCTCATTGACATAGGCATGACAATTCATACAACCCGCCAAACTAAAACGCGCGGTACGGATACCATTATGCACAGTATCATCACGTTGGTGCTTGAGCATTTCCATATGGTTACGGCGCATCACGGACGTATCGGCAACGCAGCGTTCGCCCTTGCCTTTTGGAATAATCGGTTGCGCGACATCCGCAAAGGCGCTGGCCGTCACCCACCCAGCCAGCACGAGTGTTAAAAACGCGCGTAACGCGTGTTGCGCCGTCATCATTACTCACCCAATCCCATATCGATATAACCTGTCGGGCACACGTCTTTGCAGATGTGGCAGCCGATACAACGGCTATAGTCGGTGTAGACATAGCGGCCCATGGTCGACTTCGACTTCGGTGTCTTTTTCACCGCCTCTTGCGGGCAGTAAATCACGCAGTTGTCGCATTCGAAACACATGCCGCAACTCATGCAACGCTCAGCCTCTTTCTTGGCCAAATCATCCGTCAAGCCGACCATACGCTCACTGAAGTCACCTAAGACCTCGTCCGCGCCCACATCTCTGCGCGCACGTTTTAGGCGTGGCGTGGCGCCAAAATGGCCCAAGAACAACATATCGGACGTGGCTATTTCTGAAGCGGAACGGTCTTCATAATTGTGTATCGCAAAGTTGGCATCTGCAGTACCTGCCACTTGCTGGTGGTTGTATTCCACCGGGGCCAACTTGGTTTCGCGCAATTTGTCCAACAATTTGAAGTGGTGTACGTCCACCTTAGGACGCTTACCCAATTCTTGCCCGCGCAAATAAATATCTATACTTTGCGCTGCAATCGACGCCTGACCGATCGCCGTGGTCAATAAATGCGGTTTAATAATATCACCCGCTACAAAGTGACCGGGCTTATTGGGCACCGCATAGTTTTTATCGGCGCTGATTAAGCCTTTACCATTGTTCAGACTTTCGATGCCGGTGAAATCGCCGGTCTGGCCGATGGCCGACACAATCAATTCGCAATCCAACACGAATTCCGAGCCTGGGATGCGTTTATGGGTTTTCTCATCCATCTGGACGACTTTCAAACCTATCGCGCGACCGTCTTTACCTAAAATCACCGCGACGGGATCCAAGCTACCGCGCAGGTCTACACCTTCACGCAAGGCATCTTCCACTTCATGTTGCGCGGCGGTCATCTTGTTGATCGGATGCCGGCTGATCAAGGTCACGTCCGCACCACTGCGGCTAGCGGTAGTCGCAACATCATGCGCGGTTTGCCCTAATACGACATGTTCCGGTCTATCGGTTTCGCGGATCGCCGTGATGTTGCCGATACGACGCGCCACCGAGGCCACATCGATGGAGGTATCGCCACCGCCAACCACGACCACGCGCCCGGTCACGTATTGCAAACGACCATCGTTAAACGCATTCAAGAACGCGACGCCGGTGATACAGTTCTTTGCTTCCGCGCCCGGAATCGGCAATGGGCGGCCCGCTTGCGCACCCAAGGCCCATACGATGGCGTCGAAATCTTTTTCCACTTGCGCCAACGGTATATCCTTACCGACGCGTGTATTAAGTTTTAAGGTTACACCCATTTCCACGATGCGATTGATCTCGCCGTCCAACACATCGCGCGGGGTACGATAACCGGGAATACCGTAGCGCATCATGCCGCCGAGATCGGCGTGATCATCGAACACGGTGCAGGCATGTCCCAACAAACGCAATTGATACGCCGCCGCCAAACCCGCCGGGCCGCCGCCGATGATGGCAACTTTCTTACCGGTATCCGCACCGGCTTTAAACGTAAATTTAGATGTTAATGCATGGTCGCCTATAAACTGCTCTACCGCGTTAATACCGACGTGATCTTCCACTTCATTGCGATTACAACCGCTCTCGCACGGCGCAGGACAAACACGGCCCATCACCGACGGAAACGGATTGGCGGCGGTCGAACGCCGGAAGGCATATTCCTGCCACGTCATACCGGCAGCGGGTTTTTCGATGCCGCGCACGATATCCAACCATCCTCGAATATCTTCGCCCGATGGGCAACTGCCCTGACAGGGCGGAGTGCGATGGACATACGTTGGACATTTATGTGTCCAACTCGCTTGAAAAATCTCTTCACTCAGGTTCCCGAGCTCGTGATCGCCGTCGTGGTAACGACGGAAGGTTAACTTTTTGTTGACGTCATCCGGTGATGCGGCCATGGTATTTAAACTCCTCTACGCTAGCGATTACTGTTTATCACCCAAGACAATGGCGCTGCTCACCAATTGGTGTACGCTGACGATCATGTCCATTGGGAAACCATAAAACGGTAAAACCTTCGAGTACTGACTCTTACAAATCGCACAAATCGCGGCGACATTGGTCACACCATTATTTTCCACAACGTGTTTGAGCGCTTCCATACGCGGTAACGCGCCCTTCACGCGCAACTCTAATAAGTCGTCCGTCAGCAATCCACCACCGCCACCGCAGCAATAGGTCTTCTCACGAATCGTATCCGCAGGCATATCGACGAAATGATTACACGCGGCCTTAATGACCTTACGCGGCAGTTCAAACTGACCACCCGGCTTGTTGCCCATACGCGACGCACGCGCGACATTGCACGAATCGTGGAAGGTCACGATACGATTATCATTGGCTTCTTTATCGAGAGTAATGCCGCCGCTATCAATCAGATCGGAGGTAAACTCAACGATATGTTGCGGTGACGGATAGCGCGGGTCTAAAAAGTCAAACGGGCCTGCCAAGGTATTCCAGAAGCTATATGCAACGCGCCAGGCATGCCCGCACTCACCGACGATGATGCGCTTGACACCCAATTCCAACGCCGCCGTGCGCACGCGCTCAGCGATTTTTTTCATCTGGTCGTAGCTGCCGATGAACATACCGAAATTGGCGGCCTCAGAGGCATAGGAACTCAACGTCCAGCTAATACCCGCTTGGTGAAACACCTTGGCATAGCCGATCAACCCATCGATATGCGGTTCGGCAAAAAAGTCCGCCGACGGTGTTACCAATAATACATCCGCGCCCTTCACATTCAAGGGTAAACGCACATCAAAACCGGTTTCGTCTTTGATATCTTCTTCTAATCCTTGCAAGGTATCGGCGAGCGCAGGCTCTGGCAGGCCAAGATTATTGCCGATCTTGTGGACCTTGCCGATAATCTCATTGCAATACTTTTGGCCCTTGCCTATCGTATCCATGATCTCACGGGCGGCCATGGAGATCTC
>CAKKRP010000105.1 GCA_919902765.1 Gammaproteobacteria bacterium
CGAATCCGCCGTATATCGCCCAGCATGACCCGCATTTACAGCAAGGCGATCTGCGCTTTGAGCCGCGTGACGCATTGACGGCGGGGGCGGACGAGTTCGGCGCGTTAAAAATATTAATCGGCGAGGCGTCTGCGCATTTGCTGCCGGGCGCTTGGTTGCTGGTCGAGCACGGCTATGATCAGGGGGCCGCCGTGGCGGAATTATTGCGGGCGCAATGCGCGCGGGATATCTTCGCGGTCAAGGATTTATCAGGGCGTGCGCGGGTATGCGGAGGGCGGTATTAAGCGGCAAGCTGATGGTCGATGCGTGGAATATCGACGCGATTTATTCCGGTTTGAATTCATCGTGCGCGAAGACGCGCGTCTGCCGCAGTTGAATGTTGAAAAAACCATGGCCGTTGCGCGTAGCTAAGAAATCCTCGCGTACATCGCGTGGCGCGCTTTCTGGTAGAATAATCGTTTAGGCCACGGCGTAGGGAGCAAACTCATTACGCCGTTGTCCAACCGAAACACAACACACTAGCGGCACCCTATGCGAACATCCTGTTATGCGCCTGCACTCGTGCGAGCGCCCGTGCTGGCCTTGGGTCTGTTGATGTGGACGGCCGGTGCCCATGCCGAGCTGGCGTTGACTTGGCAGCAGTGCGCCGCCGAGGCCGCTGCCCATAATCCCGACCTGCGCGCTGCCCAGGCGCAATTGCAGGCCTCCGGTTTTCAGCGCCAGTCCGCGACCAGCGGGTTTTTTCCACAAGTTACGGCCAACGCGGGCTATACCTATAGCGGCGGCGACAAACCGTACGCCAGCGGCAGCGCGTACTCTGCGGGGCTAGGCTTGAACCAGAATGTCTTTGCCGGGTATTTAGATCAGTCCAAGATCACCCAAGCCACCGCTAACGAGGCCGCCGTCGCCGCGACGCTGGCCTTGGCCAAGGCCAAGCTGAGTTATGATCTAAAATTTGCATTTCAAGGGTTGGTTTATACGCAGGGATATCAAAAGCTGACGCAGGATATTTTGCATCGCCGAGCAGATAATCTGCGCCTGGTAGAACTGCGTTTCGATAGCGGGCGCGAGAACAAGGGCTCCGCATTGTTATCGCGGGCCTATCTGGCGCAGGCGCAACTCGACGCCTTGCAAGCGCGCAATGCACGCGCGGTTGCGCAGGCGCAGTTGGCGCGGGTGTTAGGCCGTGACGCCAACCAGGACATTTTGATTAAAGATAACCTGCCGCTCAACGAACCGGAGATGCAACCCGATCTCGTTGCGCTAGTATTGCAGACCCCCGACTATCAACAGGCCATCGCCCAAGAACAGGCGGCCCAGGCGGGTGTTGGCATTGCGCGTGCGACGGTCTATCCCAATGTCAATCTGACCAGCCAATTGAATCGCCAGGGGGAAGCAGTGTCGTTACCGGATACGCGTTGGTCGTTGGGCGTGAGTATGAATTATCCGCTCTACAACGGCGGCAAAGATACGCACACGATACAGAGCGCAGGCGCCCTCGCCACGGCGGCGCAAGACGCGCGTACGGCGACACACATGCAATTGCGTGTGCGCTTGAAACAGGCCCATGTCGGGTTGATGGAAGCCGTGCAACGCCTCAAGACCGATCAGGCGTTTTATGAAGCGGCGACGGTGCGCGCGCAAATCGCCCGCGAAAAATATAATAACGGACTGCTCACCTTCGACGAGTGGGACATCATCGAAAACGATTTGGTCAATCGTGAAAAAAATCGTTTACAAAGTCAACGTGAGCGCGTCATTGCCGAGGCTGCGTGGGATCAGGCGTTAGGACGTGGAGTGATACCATGAGTAAAAAATATACGGGAAAAATCTTGATTATCCTCGCGGCCATCGCGTTGGCGGGCGGTGGCGCGTGGTGGTGGCGGGTGCCGGGGGCGGACAAAAACGGCGCGTCCACGTACCAAGAGACTAAGCCGCAACGCAATCGCATCGAGGTGTCGATTCTGAGCACCGGCATCGTGCAGCCGGAAAATCGCGTCGAGATTAAACCACCTATCGCCGGGCGTGTCGAAGAGGTGATGGCGAAGGAAGGGCAAGCGGTAAAACGCGGGCAATTGTTGGCGCGCATGAGTTCGACCGAACGTGCGGCCTTGCTCGATGCCGCATTGGCAAAGGGCGCGGCGGAGTTGACGCATTGGCAAGAATTGTATAAGGCCACACCGGTTTTGGCGCCGGTCGATGGCACTATTATCCTGCGCAATGTCGAGGCCGGGCAGAGTTTTACCAGCCAAGACGCAATCTTCGTGATGTCGGATCGCTTGACCATTAAGGCCCAGGTCGATGAAACGGATATCGCGCAAATCAAACTTAAACAAAAGGCGCGCATTGTGCTCGACGCCTATCCCAAGGACACGGTGATGGCGCATGTCGATCAAATAGCTTACGACGCCAAGACGGTTAATAACGTCACCACCTACATCGTCGATGTATTGCCGGATCGCACGCCGCCGACCATGCGCAGCGGCATGACCGCCAACGTCACATTTTCGATTGCCGCCAAGGACGACGCGTTGTTGATTTCAAGCGAGGCGATCAAGGCCGAAGACGGTAAATTTTTTGTATTCGTCGGCCCGCTGGATGCGCAAGCAAAACCGCAACGGCGTGCGATTACGGTCGGCATCAGCGACGGCAAACGCACAGAAATCGTCGCAGGTTTGATCGAACAAGATACGGTGTATATCCCGCAGGCCAAGAAACAGGGGAGTCGCAACGGCGGCGGCCAGACCAATCCGCTGTCGCCGATGGGCGCGCGTCGCAGCGGCGGCCGGTAGGCCGCGCATCGTTATGTTAGAACTCCACAACATCGAAAAAAAATATCAGATGGGCGACCAGACGGTGTATGCGTTGCGTGGGGTGTCGTTGCAAATAAAGACGGGTGAATTTGTCGCAATTATGGGGCCATCGGGTTCCGGAAAATCGACATTGATGCATATTTTAGGCTTATTAGACAGCCCCGACGGCGGGTCTTATCGCTTGGATGGGCGTGAGGTCGCCACATTGTCGGAAGACGATCTCGCGGTATTGCGTCGCGACACCATCGGCTTTATTTTTCAACAATTCAATCTGTTGCCACGCATGTCGGCAGTAGAAAATGCAGCGCTGCCATTGCTCTATAGCCGTCAACGTATCGACTTGGCGCGCGGTCGCGCGGTGCTGGAGCGCGTGGGCCTGGGTTCGCGCATGGAACACCGTCCGAATGAATTATCGGGCGGCCAACAACAACGCGTCGCGATCGCGCGTGCATTGGTCAATAATCCGCGCATTATTTTCGCCGACGAACCCACCGGCAATTTAGATTCCGTCAGCGAAAAAGAAATCATGGATGCGTTGAAGACGCTGAATGCGCAAGGCATCACCGTGATCTTGGTCACCCACGAAGACGAGATCGGGCGTCAGGCCAAACGCTTGATACGCATGCGCGACGGAGGCATACAATCCGATGAGCCGTTGGCGGCGGCGCATGCCACGCGGGTGGAAGCGGAAATTCCGGCAGCGACGGCGCACGGCAATAGTGTAGGCAAATACTGGCAATATTTCGTGCAAGGATTAAAAACGCTGACCGCTAACAAGGTGCGCACCGGCTTGTCGATGCTGGGTATCTTGATCGGCGTCGCTGCCGTGGTCGCGATGATGGCCTTGGGCCAGGGCGCACAACAAGCCATAGAGAAACAGTTGGCGGGCCTGGGCTCCAATCTGTTAGTGTTGCGCACCGGCGCGTCCCGCGTCGGCGGTGTGACCCAAGATACCGGCGCGGGCACGCGTTTGACCATCGAAGACGCGAATTTTATTCGTGATCGCATCGCGACCGTAAAACAAACCGCGCCTGCGGTGAACGGTCGCGGCCAAGTGGCGTATTTAAATAAAAATTGGAGCACACAATTATTGGGTGCGGTATCGCAATACGCCAAGGTGCGCGCCGCGACACCGGAGCTCGGACGTTTTTTTACCGATGAAGAAAATCAACGCCGCGCGCTGGTCGCGGTGGTCGGACAGACCGTGGCGCGCGAATTGTTCGGCGCGCAAAATCCCATCGGCGAGATGATCAAAATCAATAAAGTGAATTTTCAAGTGATAGGGATTTTGCCGGAAAAAGGCGCGAATGCCTTCCGCGATCAAGACGATATGATTGTGATTCCGGTCAACACCGCGATGCACCGTTTGCTCGGCAAAGATTACGTGGATTATATCGATATCGAAGTGACCGACGCAGGTGCCATCGAGGCCACGCAAAAATCGGTCCGTGAGCTGATGATGTCGCGGCATAAGGTGCCGTTATCCCAGGGTGACGAGGCGTTTCAGATACGCAACATGGCCGACGTGCAGAGCGCGCTGGCCGAGAGCGGCAAGACCATGGGTGCGTTATTGGCATCGATTGCGGCGATCTCGTTATTGGTCGGCGGCATCGGCATCATGAATATCATGCTGGTTTCCGTGACTGAGCGTACGCGCGAGATCGGTCTGCGCAAGGCGATAGGCGCGCGGCGCGGCGATATCTTATTTCAATTTTTGGTTGAATCGGTGGTGGTCAGCGTGGTCGGCGGCTTAATCGGCATCGCCTTGGGCGCAGGCATCACCTTATTGCTTGCCAACGTCGCGGGTTGGACGACCTCGATCTCGTTGTCGTCGGTGTTACTCGCATTTATTTTTTCCGCGTCCATAGGCATGATCTTCGGCATCTATCCCGCGACCAAAGCCTCGCGACTGCATCCCATTGTCGCGTTGCGTTATGAATAAAATGCGCATTGTCGCGGCTATTCTAGCGCTTGCGCTGCCGGCGCTGGTCAGCGCAGGGTCACAACAACTGGAACGCGGGAAGCGTGTATATGCGGTATTTTGCGCGCAATGCCACGGCAAAAATCTGGAAGGACAACCGGATTGGCGACGGCGCAAAGCGGACGGCAAATTACCCGCGCCACCGCATGATGCCAGCGGGCATACTTGGCATCATACCGATGCGGACCTATTTGCGATGACTAAACACGGCATGGTGCCGCCGTTGGCGCCCGCCGGTTATGTGAGCGACATGCCGGCGTGGAAAGATACACTGAAAGATGACGATATTTGGGCTGTTTTAGACTATATAAAGAGTCGATGGCCGGAAGAACAGCGCAAATATCAGCAGGAAGTATCGACGCAAAGCGCCCGTTAAGTCTGTTCGTTACGCGCATACCACGCGCTCAGCGCTGCCGCCACTATCACCATACTACCGCCTAGCCATTCTGTAATGCCGCAAAACAAATCGCGCCGAAGCCGGGCGACCGCTAGAAATATAGGGGATTGTATTGGTTCTGTCGCATTAGCCAATGCGACAGAACCGTTTTTTTCGATCAAACTTAGAATTCATCTCATCTGTTGAGCGGAATAGTATGGAATTTAGTGCGCGATAGCGGCGATGTTGAATGAGTAAATTAATATTCCTTTGTTAAAGGTTGTGATTAGTATCCCTTGAAATTTTTTAAAAGAATTAAAACAAAAATATATAGTTGTTGCAAAAAATAAAATTTCATGTTTACAATGGCCCAACGCACGATGTTTATGCATGGATATGCCGCCAGAACGCAACTGCGGGTGGAAGGGAGCAAGCGTGGTCGTTCAAGCACTGTCGTTACTGTTGGCGCAACTCAATCAATATATCCGGCAGAGCGATGGCGGTGGTGTGTCGAATATCGCAGTGTGGGGCAATGTCGCACAGCTAGATCGACCAGAAATCAGCACTGATCTCGATAGCCATCTGGTTCTTACGTTGGTGAATCTCGAGGAAGAACAAACGCTCAAGAACGGCAATACTTTTACGCGCGACGGTGCGAGCGTCAATTATCACAATCCCTCCCTGCATTTAAATTTACTATTGCTTTTTACCGCCAATTATCGCAACTACGAAACGGCGCTGAAAAGGTTATCGCAAGTCATTTCATTTTTTCAAGGTAAGCGGCATTTTACGCCCAATAACTCGCCGGGTGTGAGCGGCGCGGCGGCATGGCCGGACGAATTCTCTTTGGCGTTGGACCTGCTATCGCTCAGTTTCGAGGAAATTAATCACTTATGGGGTTCATTGGGCGGCCGGCAATTGCCCTTTATCGCGTATCGCGGACGCTTAGTCACCGTCAGCGATAAACGCGTATTGGAGGGCGGTGGGCGTATTCGCGAAGTCAGCGTGATTGGCAAGGACCGCAGTGTATGATCCGTTACGCCACATTGTTCGAAGTGCATTTGATGCATGATTATTTCATGAATCGCGGAGAGGTCGTGCATGAGGCGTTGTCATACGGCGAGCGCGAAAATCTGTCGCGCCGTTATCGGTTGAGCGCGTTTCTCGACATTATTCCCACCGCCTATTGCCAAAAAATCTTGCGTGGCCATAAGATGATTTTTAAGACCACCCAAACGGGTTTTTGCGTCGCGGCGCCGTTGGCGCATGGCGGCGACGGATTGCTGGTGACACCGGGCGCTGATTTTAATCTTTCTTTTGCGCTACGTGTCAGCGATGCGCGTTTTTGTAATTACACGGCGCAGTCCGGAGGGGCCGATCAGATCGGGCTATTCAGCAATACGCCGGGCAACGAAGCGGAAGGCGGGTTATATTTATCCGCGCCCATAGCGGACTATGATGCGACACGTACCTATGCGGCGGATGACGTCTACAGTGCGTTGTCTTCCGGTACGCGCCATCTTTATCGCGCGGTGCGTGACACCGGTCCCGCCGCGACACCGGTGGGTGCCGATTGGCAGCGCATACCTGCGGATACGTATGACGCTACGATCGCCTATGCCGCAGGTTCCATTGTGCTCGCCGTCAATCGAGTTTATCGCGCGCGCATCGACAATCCTTCGACAAATTTGCACGATTCATCGCAATGGGAATTGCTGCACACGCTCGCCAATCAATATGTTTCCGACACGAATCAATTGCCGTTGAAGGCCACGGCATGTGAGTTTGATGTAAGCGGCGCGTCGCTGACTCAGGCCACACTACGTGTCTATCGGATCGGTGCCGAGGCCGCGTCATGGGAACACACCTATACGGTGGAGACCGGAACGCTTACGCGGATCGCGTTGAATTTGCAAAGCCTGCCGCCGGGCGCTTATCATCTTGAGGTGTTGGATAGCGCGTTAAACGCAGTGTCGGCGTTAGGCCGAGATTTTTATTTAGACAACACGGCATTGCGTGAGCATTGGCTGGGTGTGATTGAGATCGCGCGTGGCAGCGGGAATTTCGCGTTGTTGGATGGCATCGACAAACCGCGCGGACCGCGTTTTCAACTACGCTTCCGCAATCGTGCGACACGCTGGCGTTATTATTTTCCCGCCATTCAAGCGGTGGGCGCAGGTGCCGAGGTCGCTCCGGAAGGCGGTGACGCTCGGGTGTTGATCACGCCAGCGCCGCGCCCTATGACCCAAAACGGCACCGGCGTGCGTTTACAAAACGATGATCTATCCACGCCAACGGTATCCGAACAAGTTCTGCTCCCTGAGCCCGAAGTGAACCGTATCCGGCGCGCCGATGCGCAATGGTTTTCCGAGATACATTTATCCAATCTACCACTGTGAAAAGACGCATATGGCCATGAATCTGAGAACCCCTGGAGTGTACATTGAGGAAATTGCAAAGTTTCCACCATCCGTAGTGGCGGTGGAGACGGCGATCCCGGCGTTTATCGGTTACACCGGCAATATTCGCTACCAAGGCGAAAGTATTGTCAATCGGCCGGTGGTGATCGAATCATTTTTGGAATATACCGAGATCTTCGGCGGTGCACCGTTGATCGGAGGATTCACCGTCAACGTCGATGCGGATGGTAAGGTCTTGGGCGCCGTGACAGATCCCGCCACCCACAGCCTTGCGCGTTTCCGCATGGCGTACGCGATGCGCCATTTTTACGACAATGGCGGTGGACGTTGTTATGTCATCAGCGTCGGTGACTATAGTGCGAGCGGCGCGCCGTCATCGATGGTCAATGCACACCTGGGCGGCCTCGCGGCGTTATCGAAGGAAGATGAGCCGACGTTGATCGTATTCCCGGATCTGAGCGGGATGGCGGCGTCCAGCCCTTCGGAGGTGGAGTCCGTGCGTGCCAGTTATCACAGCGTGCTGATTCAGGCGCTCAATCAATGCGCGGCGTTAGGGGATCGTTTTTTAATTTGCGATCTGTGGGATGGCGCACAAACGGGAGCTGCGGGGATAGACGCTTTCCGCAACGGCATGGGTACGCGCAATCTGAAATATGGTGCAGCGTACCACCCATTTATTGAATCCACGTTGCCGTGGCAGTGGGACGAAAGCACCACAAAAATTTCACAATTGATGAAGCGTAACGACGACGGATCGATCACACGACCAAGTCCGCATAATGACGCAACGCTTTTAGAGTTGAAGTCGGATACGGTAAAGGTGAATGGTGGGATTTATGCGAATGTACGTAAACAACTCGATCAATACTCGGTCGTATTGCCACCTTCAGCCGCAGTCGCCGGGGTGTACGCGACGGTGGATCGCTCGCGCGGCGTTTGGAAGTCCCCGGCGAACGAAAGCCTTGCGTCGGTGCGATCGCTCATGGTCGATATCGACAAGGACCTCAATGACAATATGAATGTCGATGCCACCGGCAAGACGATTAATGCGCTACGCATGTTTGTCGGCAAAGGCTATTTGGTATGGGGTGCGCGCACCCTCGCCGGTAACGACAACGAATGGCGTTATGTCTCGGTACGCCGGTTTTTCAATATGGTGGAAGAATCGGTCAAAAAGGCCACAGAACCCTTTGTTTTCGAACCCAATGACGCCAATACGTGGGTCAAGGTGAAGGCGATGATAGAAAACTTTCTGATCCAACAATGGCGTCAAGGCGCGTTGGCGGGGGCAAAGCCGCAAGACGCGTTTTATGTCAATGTGGGGCTGGGTGTTACGATGATTGCGCAGGATATTTTAGAGGGGCGCATGATCGTCGAGATAGGCATGGCGGTCGTGCGTCCCGCCGAGTTTATCGTGTTGCGCTTTTCGCACAAGATGCAAGAGGCTTGATGGCTGGGCCGCACAGTCGTTGGCCCGTTGGATGATATTTTAATGAGGAATTTGACACCATGACTTATAAAACCCCTGGTGTTTATGTCAACGAAATCACTACCTTTCCCCCGTCGGTGGTGGCGGTGGAGACGGCGATCCCTGCGTTCATCAGTTATACCGAAAAGGCGCTCGCGGCGGATGGAAGCAGCTTGCGATTCGTCCCTACGCGCATCAAGTCGCTGCTCGATTTCGTGACGTTATTTGGCGGCGATTTTGCGCCGTCCAGTTACGACGTTGCTGTGGATCCCGCCGCCGGTTATGTCGTGACTGGCGTTACCCCCAAAGACGCGACCGGCAGCGCGCGACGTTATTACCTCTATGCCAGCGTTCGTCATTTCTATGCAAATGGCGGTGGGCCGTGTTATGTCGTGTCTGTGGGATCGTATTCGGACGCGCCCGCATTGGGTAACGCGACGACACCGTTGGGTCTTGCCGGTGGTATTGCGCAGGTGGAACGCGTGGACGAGCCAACACTGCTGGTGTTTCCTGACGGTGTGTCGTTGTCGCTGGCAGATTTGGGCTCTGTGCAAACCACCGCACTCGCACAATGCGAGAAGTTGCAGGATCGCTTTACGATACTGGATCTACGCGAGGGTTTTCTGCCGGTATCGATCAGTAAGAATCCAATCGCGGATTTTCGTGGGCAAATAGGAATCAACAATTTGAAGTACGGCGCGGCCTACTATCCATGGGTCAGTACGATTTACCGCCCAACGGCCGATTTTCGCCGATTGAATCTCATCGATCAGTCTGCGGTCGCGATCCCGGCGGGGACACTGGATACGCTCACTGCTTCCGCAGTCGATGCATTGGTACCTGCGGTGCGTGACGCGGATGCGCGGGTGACGACCGTGGTGGCCTCGGTCAACATCAGCGGGATGACACTCCCTAACCCGCTGACGTTGAGCCGTGACAATTTCTCCAATTTGTTGGCCCACTACGCCACCTTACTGGACTTGTTGCGGACGACGCCGGTCACGCCTGTGGGGACTGTGCGGCAGCGCTTCGCAAACCTGATCCTGCTGCCACGCGCGCTCGCATTGGCGCTGCAAACGCTGAAGGCAACCACGCTGCCTGCGGAATTGTCGCAGACTATTACGTCGTTGAGCAAGGATACCGATCTGGTCGCTGCGGTCATTGCATTAATTGCACTGGAGAAAAACACCGATGTCATGAGTTCTATCTCGACCACCCGCGCGGTGCCGGATGTCATCGCCGATTATGCCCCGCTCAATGCCACCGACTGGATATTGCCAAATGCCAACGTGACCGCGATTGCCGTGAATGCAACGTCGTTCACGGGGGCCAATCAGCGTGAGACCGCGCTGAACGCCGCTGCCGCGATACTCGCGCCGTTCGAGAAGATCGCAGCGGCCATGTTGACCATCTTCAAAGCTGCGGAATTTTTGGCAAACGAGGCGCAAAAGGCGTTGTACGCGAAGCACACGATTTATGCCGCGATCGTCGAACAGGTTGCGCGCAACATGAGCCTGTTGCCGTCGTCAGGCGGCATCGCAGGGGTTTACGCTGCAGTGGATCGTGCACGCGGCGTGTGGAAGGCCCCAGCGAATGTCTCGCTGAACGACGTCATCGGTCCGGCGGTGAAGTTAAACGACGAATCGCAAGCGGATCTCAATGTCACTACTACCGGCAAAAGCATCAACGCGATACGTGCGTTTAACGGCAAGGGTACGTTGGTGTGGGGCGCACGTACGTTGGCGGGGAATGATAACGAGTGGCGTTATGTCCCGGTGCGTCGATTTTTCACGATGGCCGAGGAGTCGATCAAGAAGGCGTCGGAACCGTTTGTGTTTGAACCCAATGACGCCAATACTTGGGTGCGTGTACGCGCGATGATCGAAAATTTTCTTACTGTGCAGTGGCGTCAGGGCGCGCTTGCGGGCGCAACGCCGATACAGGCCTTTTATGTGAAGGTGGGTTTGGGCGAGACGATGACTGCGCAGGATATTTTAGAAGGCCGCATGATCGTTGAGGTGGGCATGGCGGTGGTGCGCCCTGCCGAATTTATCGTGTTGAAATTCGCGCATAAGATGCAGGTGTCTTAATCGCGCACGTTGCATGTTCACAGTGAATGGAGAATGAGTCATGGCTGAATATCCCTTACCGAAATATCACTTTCAAGTGGACTGGGGTGGAACCAAGATCGGGTTTACCGAGGTAAACGGTCTTGAGGTGTCCACGGACAAGATCGAATATCGTGATGGCGCAAGCAAGGAATACACTAAGGTGCGCATGCCGGGGATGCAGACTTATGGCGATCTAACACTAAAGCGCGGTACATTCGCCGGCGATAATGAATTCTACGATTGGTGGAATACTGTATCGCTGAATACTATCGAACGGCGGGACATCACCATCAGCCTGCTCAACGAGAGTCACGCCCCTGTGGTGGTGTGGAAGATCAAGAATGCGTGGCCCACCAAGGTTACTTCGACCAACCTCAACTCGTCGAGCAACGAAATCGCGATCGAGACGCTCGTGCTGACGCATGAGGGATTGACGATGGAAAACGGGTGATGTCATGGACTTGAGTTATCCGCAACCGGGCTATCACTTTTCCGTGATATTCGAGTTGTTTCCGCAATTTCCTAACGACATTCGGTTTCAGAGCGTCACCGGGTTGCAGGTCAGCACGCAGTTTCAGGGCTGGCCGGAGGGTGGCGAAAATCGTTTTCAGCACCAATTGCCGACGACCCTGCAATTTTCGGAATTGGTGCTCAAACGCGGAAAATTTCTCGGCTCCGGTATTTTGCATTGGGCGCGCGGCACGCTGGAGCGCTTCGAATTCAAGCCGACAAATCTGATGATTTCGTTGCTCACCGATGAGCACGTACCGCTATACAATTGGTATGTGGTGAATGCGATACCCAAACGCCTGGATATCGCGGGCATCGATGCGATGACGGGTCAGATCGTGGTGGAAACACTGGCGTTGAATTATCAATACTTCAAATATTACGATCCAGCGAGCATTGCGCTCGATGCGGCGGCAAGCCTGACCGCGAGTGTGAGCGTTGGATTCTGAGGATGATTTATGCCCATAGAAATCCGCGAATTGATCGTTCGCGCGCGTATCGAGGATGCCAATGACCGCTATAGCGCGCCTGCGCGGGAATCCAAACCGCCTGCCAGGACAGCTCCACAATTACCAGGTTATGCGTCAGACATTTTGCGTATCCTAGAAGATAAACGCGAGCGTTGATATGTTTCTAGAATCTGGCAAATTGGAAAAGATGACGATACGGGCCTTTCGTCCGCGCACTAGCGCCAGCGAGGCACCCCAGGTGTCCGATAGCCCTGTCGATACCTATGTCGTGCAGGTGAATCCCAGCAGTTATACGCTCAGTCATTTGCTTAACTACAGTTATCGCCAAGGCCAGGGTTTTTCGAGCAGCGACGCAGTGTACAGCAACAGCGAACCCGTGACACTGCAGTTCGATTTCTTGTTTGACGGCACGGGCGTGGTGCCCGCACCGTCGGAACTCGGCGATGTGCCATTGATCGGCGCGATCGCCTCTGCGTTGTCGGGCGCCGAACCCTATAACGTGATGACGGAAATCAACAAGTTCAATACGTTGGTGGCTGGGTTTGTCGGTGCGGAACATCGGCCACGTCAGTTGTTATTGGCGTGGGGGGCGTTGGTATTTCCTTGCGTATTGGCAAGTGCGAGCTACCGGTTTACGTTGTTCAAGCCGGACGGGACACCGTTGCGCGCCGTCGCAACCTGTGCGTTTCGCGAGCGTGTGCCGGACCCGGTGCGCGCCGCCGAAGAACGCCGCAGTTCGCCCGATCTTACGCACGTGCGAGAGGTCAAGGAAGGCGATACCTTGCCGTTGCTGAGTTATCAAATTTACGGCGACGCCATGTTTTATTTGGAGGTCGCGCGGGTGAACAAGTTGGTGAATTTTCGGCGTCTGCGCGCCGGTACGCGTGTCACGTTGCCGCCAGTGGAAAAGAGGCCCGCCAAATGAATAGCCCATTGCCGCTGACACAAGCGCCAGATGTTGTGAACTTGGTCATTGCGGTCGATGGCCAGGAACTGCCGGGCACGATCAACCTTTTGAGTGTGGAGGTCGTGCATCAAATCAATCGCATTCCCTATGCGCGGCTGCGCATCGCGGACGGTGATCCGGCGATCGGCGATTTCGCATTGAGCTCGGGCGATTTGTTTGTGCCGGGCGGCGAGTTGACCATACAAGCCGGGTATCACGGCGACGCGGACGATTTGTTTAGCGGCATCGTGTTGAAGCAACGCGTCGTCGTGCGCAACAGCGATGCGTGGTTGGAAGTGGAGTGCCGCGACAAGGCGTTTCAAATGACGTTGGCGCGCCACAATCGTTACTTTAACGATAAAAAAGACAGCGACGTCGTGCATACGTTGCTGGACGAGTATTCCATCGATGGCGATGTCGCGCCTACCGGCGTGGAGCACAGTCAATTGTTGCAATTTCAAACCAGCGACTGGGATTTTCTCGTCAGCCGATTAGAGGCGAACGGTCAGGTCGCGGCGTTGCGAGGTGGCGCGCTGACGACGTTCAAGCCCACACTCGATGCCAATGCGATCGCCGATATTTCCTACGGCGTCACGTTGCTGGAGCTTGACGCCGAGTTCGATGCCCGTAGTCAGTGCGGCACGCTGCAAACCTACGCGTGGGACGTTGCCAACCAATCACTGCTCAGCGTGGATGCTGCAGAACCCGAATGGACAACGAACGGCAACCTGGACACTGCGGCGATGACCGCTGCGACCGGTTTTGAGGAAAGCGGTATGTGGCACGGCGGCGCCGTCAGTTCCGATGCGTTGCAGAGTTGGGCCGACGGCGCGTTGCTGCGCGCGCGTATGGCGGCATCGCAGGGGCGTGTGCGTTTTCAGGGGTTGGCGGCGATGGCGCCGGGCGGCGTGCTGCAATTGTCGCGCGTCAGTGATCGTTACAACGGGCTGGTGTTTATCTCGGGGGTGCGCCACGAATTTACGCGCAACGATTGGACGACGGACGTGGAATTCGGCCTGTCGCGTACCACCCATCTCGAACGCTTCGACGTGGATGCGAAGGCCGCCGCAGGCTTGTTGCCCGGTGTGCGCGGGTTGCATATCGGCGTGGTTACGCAATTGGCGGATGACCCCGCGAGCGAATTTCGCATTTGTGTGAAAGTGCCGTTAGCGGGCATGGATGAACAGGGCATCTGGGCGCGCGTGGCGACGTTGGATGCGGGCGCGGGCGCGGGTGGCGTTAAACGCGGCACCTTTTTTAGACCGGAGACCGACGACGAGGTGGTGTTGGGTTTTTTGCACGACGACCCGTCGCAACCGGTGGTGTTGGGGATGTTGCACAGCAGTGCGATCCCGCCGCCGCTGGATCCCACCGCAGACAATCATCAAAAGACGTATATGTCGCGCAGCGGCATTCAATTGCTGTTCGACGATGATAAAAAAATAGTCTCGTTGACGACGCCCGGCGGCAATGTGCTGACGTTGGACGACGATGCCGGCGGCATCACTTTGGAAGATCAAAACGGCAATAGCATCAAAATGACCAGTGACGGAATCAAGCTGGAAAGTGCGAAGGCCATAGAATTCAAGGCGCAAACGGACATCAAGGCACAGGGGACGAACGTCGAGGTCAAGGCGTCGGCGGCATTCAAAGCAGGCGGCGATGCCTCGGCCGAGCTCAAGAGCAGCGGTACGATGATTGTGAAGGGCGCGATGGTGCAGATCAATTGAGAGGTAAAAGTTATGCCGATGGCGGCCCGAGTAGGTGATATGCACGTGTGTCCGATGGTCACCGGCACGGTGCCGCATGTGGGTGGGCCGGCGTTGCCGCCCGGTGCGTCGACGGTAATGATCGGTGGTATGCCCGCGTTGCGCGTCGGCGATATGTTGACGTGCAGCGGGCCACCGGATTCGGTGGTGATGGGCAGCGCAACGGTGATGATAGGCGGCATGTCTGCGGCACGCATGGGCGATAGCACCGCGCACGGCGGCAGCATCATTATCGGGTGCCCAACAGTGATGATTGGAGGATGACATGGCTGACGATCACGCTTTTCTAGGCGTAGGATGGGGTTTCCCGATCATGTTCGATCGCCAAGGACGTACCGTGCGCATGGCGGCGGGTGAAGAAGATATACGGCAGAGTCTGCAAATTTTGCTCGCCACATCGTTGGGGGAACGCGTTGTACGTCCGACCTTCGGTTGGAAACGCGACGCGCTGCTGTTCGAATCGATCTCGACATCGTTTGCGGCCTATCTCGCGCACGAAATCGAAACGGCGATCCTGTTTTACGAGTCGCGCATTGTATTGAACAAGGTCGATTTTAGCGCATCGACATCGACCGAAGGTTTGATCGAAATTCGCTTGGACTACACGATACGCGCGACCAATGCGCGTACCAATTTGGTCTATCCCTATTATTTGGATGAGGCGACCAACGCGTTATGAACGACTTATTCCGACGCTATGGTAACTTGCTGCGGATTGATGGAACCAATCAATTACAGCGTTCCTTGCCCGCGCTTGAGCTAGGTTACATCGTGCCGGATGAGCGAAATCTCTCGGATTTGCTGAACTATGCGCTCGATCTTGCCGCAGAAATCCGCTTCTACGATTTGACTGGCCGTAGTGCCGGCGACTGGCTTCCTTTCTTGGAGCCTTTGGTGGATGTCGATACTAAACGCATACAAAAACTTTCCTCATTGGAGGCGACGCTTGATGCACGTCAGGATTGGCCGCCCCATATCACGCTGTTTTTGGTTTTTCTAAAATTATTTCAAAGCCTTCAATCGGATCTCAACGAATTGCCGCAACGACATTTGCGGTACTACTATGAATCGGAGCTGGGCTTGTCGCGCCGTGGCGCTGTCGCCGATAGTGTACATGTTGTTTTCGAACTTGCGCGTAACGCGGCCTCTACGTTGTTACCGGCCGGCACATTGTTGGATGCGGGGAAGGACTCTCAAGGCAATTTGCTGCGATACGCGACGCGGCATGACATCGTGGCGTCCAACGCCGTCGTATCGGATATCAGAAGGTTGATCGTAGAAAAGGACGGGCACACCTATCGGCGGTTTTTCGTAGCTGACAGCGTCACCGAGGTCGAAGGGAAAAGCTGGAATACGTTTGGCAGCACTCAGTTAACACTTGACACGAACCAACGCTATATGTCAGAGGCCAAACTAGGATTTGCGATCGCCTCGCCGGTGTTACGTCTCGCGGAGGGCGTGCGCAGTATTGAAGTGACCGCCCTATTGCGCGGAGAAAGCGGCCGTGAATTGCCGTCAGCCCAAGGTATAGGCTATACGCTGGACGTGGCGCTGACGGGCGACAAAGGGTGGCTTGCGCCCGATAATTTTACTGCGGAATTGCTCGACACTGATGGTACGCTTTCGCTGCGGCTACAGGTGTTCATTAACGCAATTGCCAATGCCATCACGGCATTTAACAGTGATTTGCATGGCGCAGGACCGGACTCCGAGTGGCCCGTGCTACGTTGCTTGATAAAAGGTCAAACCGGTATCTATGAAACGCTTGAACGGTTAACCATTGATGCGGTGAAGATCCGTGTTGGTGTCGAAGGCGTCCACAAATTGGTCGTGCAAAACGCGGACGGCCCTTTAAGTGCCGATGGTCCGATGCCGTTATTCGGCAATCAACCACGCATCGGTTCCCCGTTTTATATTGGCAGTGCGGAAGTCTTCAGCAAAAAACTGTCATACCTTGCAGTCAATTTGGAATGGAAGTCGCCGCCTAATGATCTATTAGGGCATTATAAGGATTATTTCGATACCACGGACAATGACTTGAGCAATGATTTTCGCGCGAATTTTTTGTGTGATATCGATATGCTCTATGACCGGACGTGGGATCATCCGCTGCAGATCAACAGATATTTGTTTTCGCCAGCGGTCGTCGCTCCGCAAAAAATAGCGACAGACGATACCGCGATAAATTGGGCATTGAGAGAATCCCGACACATTCCGCACCCTGAGATGACCGCGTTGGAGCCTTATACACCGGCGAGCATCTTAGGTTTTATACGATTGACGTTGAGCGGTCCGGCGCGTGGCTCGTTTAACGCCTATGTACAAGACCCACCCTTCGAGGCCTTTGGTCATCAAGCCTTCCCGCGCCGTTACGCGAATCAAGCCATTGCGCTCTCTAAATGGGACAGCGGTAGTGGAACCGCCAAGCCGATATTGCCAAATGAACCTTATACACCCGTATTGGCGCGCGTGTCGTTGGATTATCAAGCGGAGGCGTCATTCGTTCCCGGCGATGTGCATGCATATGAATCCCTGTTCACGTTGGGCCCGTTTGGATACACTGCGGCGGATAAAGAGGTCAAGGCGCGATTGGTGCCCATCATTGATGGAAACGCTGCGCTTTACTTGGGGGTGGATAAGGTGCAGGCACCCGCGAACTTGTCACTGTTGTTTCAGATCGATACAGGAACGGCGAGCGCTGATAAGGTGTTAAAACTCGGTGAAACACATTGGAGTTATCTAAAGGGTGGTTTATGGCGAGCATTACCGTCTTCCGCAGTGTTAAATGATACTACCTATGGATTTCAAAAACCGGGTTTAGTGGTGATTTCGGTGTCTAAGGAAGCGACTACTCGTCACACCGCGATGCCCACCGATCTCATATGGTTGCGCGCCCATATCGACCGCGAACCGGCGAGCGCGGCACGCACGCTAGCGTTGCACAGCCAGGCCACGCTTGCCGAATTTGCGGTTAACGATGCCGTTTTAGGCGATTACACGCAACATCTGCAACAAGGCCTCGCGGCACAGATTATTAACCGATTGCAGCAACGCAATTCCGCGATAAAACAAGTGGCACAACCCTATGGATCATTTGGTGGTCGAGGCCCAGAAGACGACGCCGATTATTTTCGTCGTTGCAGTGAGCGGTTAAGACATCGCAATCGCGCTATAACACCGTGGGACTTCGAACGCTTGGTATTGGAGGCCTTTCCGGAGGTATTTAAGGTAAAATGTTTACCGCATAGCGATGCCTACGGGAAATCCAAAGCTGGGGAAACGGCACTGGTCATTATTCCGGATTTGCGACGCGTTGAGTGTACGAATCCGTTGGAACCTCGTGCCAGCGCCGTACTCATGGAGCGTATCAATGCCTATGTAAACACGAATCTCGCGACCCCCTTTTCGAAGTTGCATGTCATACATCCGCTATATGAGCGCATCCGAGTCGATATACATGTCGCATTTAAATCAGGCGTCGATGCCGGTTGGTACGCCAGTGTGCTCAACGAGGATTTGCGGCGCTTTTTGTCGCCTTGGTCGTATAGTCAAGGTGAAGATATCGTGTTTGGCGCGCGCGTTTACAAGTCCGAGATTTTGGGGTTTCTCGAAAGTCGCGACTATATCGACTATGTGACTGATTTCAATCTCTACCACAGTTACGATGGACCGCCACGTGACGGAATCGCACAAATGGCGATTGGATTTGATTTCGTCATTAGACCAGATCCTCACCCCGCGATTGCGGAAATGGTCGTTGGTGAAGACTTTGTCGTAGGGCGCAGTGTCGATGTCGCTTATGCCGCATTGCCGCATGCGATATTGGTTTCGCACCCCGCCCATTTCATTGCACCCATCAGCCCCGGAGAAGATCGGTGTATTGGTGTGACGCAATTGGGTATCGGTTATATGACGGTAAGTCTCGATTTTAAAGTACAGCCGGAGTATGTCTAACGTACTCTGTTAATTCACTCAACTGTTGGGGAAAATTCCCTATGACTACACAAACCCGAGATTATTTAGCCAAGGAATTCAAAGATGGCGAGCGTCCTTCCGGTCAAGATTTCGCCGACTTGATAGAGAGTTTCGTCAATAAGACAGACGATGGGATGTCATTTGACAGCGATAAAAATCTGCTATTGTCACGGGGAGTGGTGCTCGGTGACAGTGCAGGGGCGTCTGCTGGAACGGTGCGTTTTAGAGGCGGCAAGGTGCAGTTTCACAATGGCACCACGTGGGTGGATTTAGCCAGCGGCGACAGCGGCGCCTTTCAAAAGGTGGGTGCGGCCGGTCATGTTGCATATGCGGGCGGCAATGTGGGAATAGGCGCGTTTACCGCGCTTGCGCCACCCCTGTTTCGCTTGGATGTTGATTTGGGTATCAACGCCGGCGAAGGGGATCGCGCCAGATTCGGAAATGCCGTTTGCAGTAACGGACCTGTCGGCAACGAGTCCAGTGCCCAGTTTTCACATCGCAAATTTCAAGCCGATAATAATTATGCATTGCGGCAGGACACCGGTGGCAATGTCTTCCTGAACACGCCGACAAGTCACACGATCTCGCTACTCCAAAATGGGTCCAACCCGCGGTTGACAGTCACGACCAACGGGAATGTCGTCGTTGGGGCGGGTAACAACCTAATTGGCGCGGGTGCCGCGATATTCCAAGTGGCGGGTGCCGCTTATAAAAACAACGGGCAAAGTACATGGGATATTACGTCGGATGCCAGGGTGAAGGCCGATGTGCGAGATCTGGATAAGGGTTTGAATGACTTGCTGCGGGTCCGGCCAGTCCGTTTCCGCTATAACGGAAAGGCGGGAACGACTGCCGGAATCGAGGGTGTCGGAATCGTCGGTCAAGAGATCGAAAAAATATTTCCCGATATGGTTCGTCACGTCGAAAATCCGGATCCGGCTAATCTCGGCGACGGCGATCTTTTGATCTACAACGCGTCGGCAATGACGTATATATTGATTAATGCTGTAAAAGAACTCGCCGGGCAAGTGCAGGGACTGGAACGAGAACTGACGCGATTGCAAACCGAACACGCGAGTGGTGAGTAACTTTCCAGAGGTAGCAGCGAACGTGAATGCCATCATCAAATTGAATTTAAACGCGGATCAGCTCAATACCGTATTGTTGGCATTGAGCCAACTCCCTTATCACCAAGTTCACGAGTTGATCGAGCATATCCAAAGTGAAGCCGGACCGCAGCTATTGGCCGCCAGCCGTCTATTAAAAGCGGCCGCCACCCAAGTACAAAATGCGGAGAATCAACAACGTCGCGTGTCTGAGTCGCAAAAGCCATGAACGACAACGTTGTCATTTCGAGGGCGCCCCCGTCGAGAACGAGCCAAAATTACGTGGCGTTGCGTGAACGGGGAATGGCCTTAATACAACAGTATGCAAAGAAGTCCTGGACCGATCACAACGTTCACGATCCAGGCATCACGCTGCTTGAGGCCGGCATTTATGCAATGACGGAATTGGGCCTGCGTATTCAACTCGATACGCCCGATCTGTTACAAAGTGGCGTACTGCAGGCGCGTCCGGATTTCGTTCCCGCCCATACCGTATTGCCGTGCGCACCTTTGACTCCGCGTGAATTACGGGCGGTATTGCTTGACCACCCCTTGCTGCGCGACGCACGTATGAAGGTGGGTGCCAAAGCCGAGATTCCATTCTTTATCGATCCGGCAAGCGATCCGCATTCGGTTGATCCTCCCTACACCTTTGAACCAAACAACCAAGTGGTTGTCCTTGGCGGCCTGTACGAAGCGGTTGTGGAATTTGCGGAGCACGCGCTCAATAGCAATACTTACACTCAGAAAGTCAATGTCACTGGCGGAACATACACGTTGGATATCGCACTGCCGTACTGGGATGAAGAGGAAGTGAAACCTTTTCAAGATAGCCCGGCGATAGACGGCATCGTGATGCTTGTAGATGGCGGTGAGGTTTGGCGGCCACAAAAAGAGCCCCAGACCTATTTTGGTGAAATTCAGGTGAATTTCGGTTCGGGCGGCGTCGCCAGTACGCGACTTTGGATATTAATGCGCATCGTCGAGGAATTGCCACAAACAGCGACAGAGACATTGAATGATATTCTGGACGCCGCTCAATTAGCCGTGCAAAGTAACGAATCTGACGGTTTGATCGATCAGTTTACGCGCCGTGTACATGACGCCTACAGCGCGGTGCAACAAATTCGACATTATCTGTCGAGCTGGCGCAACTTGGGTGAAGACCCCGTGCGCATCGCGGCGGCACGGGAGCAAGAGATTGCGTTGCGAGCGACCATCGAGGTGACACGCAGCACCAATCTTGAGCTACTACTGGCCAACATATTTGTAGACATCGATCATATGCTCGCGCCGCCGCTGCGGTTCTCTTCACTTGCCGAACGACGCGCTGCCGGGGATGGTGCGAACGAGATCTACGATGGCCCGCTGTTGCGAAACGGATTTCTCGGTAAGGCAGCGCTCGTTGGGGAAGAAGCCTCGGTGATCTATGTGTCGGATACCTTGCGGCTAATTATGCGTCGTCGTGACGCGGCCGTCAGGGATTTGGTGACCCCCGAAAATCCCGGTGGGCGTGATATTGTCGCTGTAACCGACCTCGCTATCAGTAACTACATCAATAACCGTCCTATCACCGTCGATGCACAAAATTGTTTACACCTCGTGGAAACCGAGCGCTATCGTCCGCGGTTAAGTCTTGACAAGTCACGGATTATTTTTACGCGCAATGACGCCGAGGTCAAGGTGGATGCCGATCGCGTGAAAAAGTTGTTTTTGGATATACGCGAGGCCGGGGAGAGTACGTCGCTACCGGAGGATTCCTCACCAATATGGCCGGTCAAACAGGGTGTAGCCCTGCCGGTCGATGACTATATTCCATTGCAGAACGACCTGCCTCGTGTCTACGGGGTGGGTGAGGCGCGCCTCCCCGACAGCGTGGGCCTGGAACGCAAAGCGGCGACGTTACAGTTGCAGGGTTATTTATTATTGTTCGAACAATTTCTCGGTGATTTGACGGCGCAACTTGTCAACATCAATCGTTTTTTTTCGGGTGATCCGGCGGAGCAATCGACGTATTTTTGCCGTGCTTTATTCGACCTGCCTGACATGCAAAAAATGCTGGTACGGTTCGCGCCAAATGCGGATTGGGAGAGTTTTGTCGCGGATGCGAATAACCCCTATCGTCAGGCGGTTCAATTGGCGTTGGAGGCGCCGGATCGTTTTCTTGACCGGCGTAATCGTATGTTCGATCACTTGCTAGCGCGCCAAGGTGAAGACATGGTGGCCTTCGGGCAGGAATTACACCGCTATGCGCAGCAGGAGTTGTTGGAAGGTGTTATCGATCCGACCAAACTCGTTACACGGATGGAGGCGCGTCGCCAGGCGGCAAATGCCCGCTTGATAGGTGCCAAGGCTGTATTGCTACGAGACGCGCCGTGGATCAATGGCGCTCGACTTCAAGCCTTCGGAAATCCGGTCCTGCGCGACAACAGTATTTTACACATCGTGTCCGACAGTTCGGGATTCCATTGGACGTTATCCATCGACGATGATGTCTTGTTGCGTAGTATCGTTGATTTCAAAACGTCCGCCGACGCCGTCATCGCCGCCGGAGAGGCGATCGTGTTGGCCACGCAAGGGTACCTCTACACGGTCGTCAACGCGGGCGGTGGACGCCGCCGCTATCAGTTGCAAGATTCCACCGGCACCGTCGTCCGCATCGTCGGCGAGGGGCCTCAAACCTATTCCTCGGTTGGCGCGGCTAATAATGCCGCGCAGGCCTGTGCGCAGCGATTTACCGAATTGCGTAGGGCATTGTCATTGACCCCGTTTGAACAACGTATCCTTCATCTCTGCGGCATACGCAGTCGTGAACGTCGGCGCTTGTTGACACCGATCGATGCGTATTTCGATATCTATGACGAGGTGGATAGCGATGGCATCCTAGAGAAACGTTGGCGGTTGTGGCAACAGGAAGGTTACCATGGTCACGTCATGTTGAGCAGCGTATATCATTTCGTTACGGACGCCGACGGCGATGCTGTGACCAAGGCGGAACGTTCGATCGCTGACGTGGTGCGCTATGGTCAAGATGATTGGAATTACGAAATCGCGGAAACAGTATCGAATACCTATAACTTTGTGCTACGGAATTCCAGTGACGATAAAATTGGACGCCGAAATCCCCCCTTTCCCTCGGCGGCGGCGGCACGCGCGGGATTGGAGGAATCCCTAACCCATCTCTATTGCCTCTATAGTGCCGAAGGGTTCCACTTGGTCGAACACCTGTTATTGAGACCCCGTACGAAGGATGATGTCTTCCTGTCCTTCCCAGCGGGGCCGGATGCGCGCGAACGCGATCCTTATAGCCAACGGTTGTCTTTGGTTTTTCCGTCGGGTTGGATGCGTGATTTTTCCCCATCGGAAGATTCCACGCCAAAACCGCGTTTCCCAACCGCACCCCATCGTTTCCGAGATCCGGAATTTCGACATTACGTCGAGCGCATGGTGCAACTCTCTTGCCCCGCTCATTTGTTGCCGAACATCTTCTGGGTCGATCGGCAGGTGCCGGGTACGCCCGCGCCGACATTGCAGGATAGCGTCGATTGTTTCGAGGATGCGTATTTCGATTGGTTGGATGCGTTATTGGTATCAAACGATACCGCCGCCGAGGGTGCGGCGAGAAACGCGTTGATCACGTCATTAAATGGAATCGCCAATGGTTAATCGCAACCATCATCTGATCGCAAGACAGACACTGGAATTGGATGTGCCGTCTGTCGCACGCGCGGCGGAAATTCAAGAGACCGTTGCGCGATGCGTGAGCGGTCCCGCGTTGGAGGAGATGGAGGCGCTGTTCGATCGCCTGTGTGGACCGGAGCGGGTCGTTCGATTGGATCGCATCGAGATCGATTTGGGGAATTTAACAAGCGCCGATTGGCCGCAGCAATTCGTGTCGCAATTGCTCGCCAAACTGACGGATACACTGAAATCCGTCGCCGGTGGACCGGTGCAATCTTCAGGCGAACCTCACGCCAATGTGGGTACAATATTCGAACAGTATCTCTATTTTTTGACTCACGGCCGATTGCCTTGGTGGGGCGATGTGCGGTCTATGCATGCCTCACAAAAACTGTTACACGGAATGAAAACCCATGAATGGCGGGCATTGGCGTCCGTATTGTACACCGATGAGCGTGCGCGTCATCGGCTGATTCATGAAACGGACGATGATACGTTGGCGGTGGTGGTGGAACAGCACGCCGGATTGCACGGTGTATTGGCCATTCTACAGCGATTTAAACCACAGGGTACGGCACCGGCGCTTACCACTTCGTGGCGTACGCAGGGTTGGCTAGCCGTGATAGAGCCTGTTTTGTTTGCCGATGAAACCTTGCGGGGCGTGGAAACGACGCGGCGGTTGTGGCGGTTGCACCACGAATATCGTGCGACCTCGGCGACCACTGCCGTACCTGCTGTTGAATCGGATTCTATTCGCAATTTACCCGCGCCGTGGCGGGATTGGCTGGCAAAGGTGTTGCGACACGACGGCGAATTTCCCAATCCGACCATACCGGGGTGGAACGCATCTCTGGGTGGGACGTTTATCGCGGGCAACAACACCGCAGAAATGTTGGGGGCTTCAGATTCTCGAGGTTTGTCGCCGGAAGCAAACGACACCTTACCTGACGACACCAAATACGACGCGATGTCGGTGGATCAAATGCATCACGCAGGTTTGGCACCGCCACCGACTTTCCCGCGTGTCCCAGCGCCTGCGCAGTCTACATCGAACCCCCAGGCACGCATCGACGAGGCGATCCATGTCAGCGGCGCGGGCTGCGTCATCCTGCACCCGTTTCTGGAGGAGTTGTTTCGTAGCAATGAATTGCTAACGCGCCGTGATTTTCGCGATGAGGCCGCGCGCGCGCGCGCGGTTCACCTGGTGACGCGTCTCGCCTTTGGGGATGAAGCATTGCCCGAATACGAATTGTTGATGCCCAAATTCCTGTGCGGCATGGCGTGGGAAGAACCGTTACCGCGCGTCGAATTGACAAGTGATGAACGCCAAGCATGTGACGAACTGCTGCAAGCCGTGCTTGGGCACTGGCATGCTCTGAAGAGCAGCTCCGCCAATTGGATGCGCGAGCAGTTTTTTCTGCGCCCAGCGAGGTTGGAGCCGCTGGAACAGGACTGGCGCTTGACCGTGGAAACCCGCGCGCAAGACGTGTTGCTGAATCGGCTTCCTTGGGGCTTAAGTGTGATCGATCTGCCGTGGCGGCAAGATAGGATCCACGTGCGCTGGACAGATTGAAGAAATGCCGGGGGACGTGGCCGTCCCCCCGTCGTCATGGAGCAGGCCATTCAGGAATGCCGGCGTCGCCGGCTGGGTATTTAACGTACAAGGAGAAACCTCATGCACAGTGATAATCCAGTGGTTGCAGCAATTTCTCATCGCAGCGGGTTACGCCGATGGTTACCGTTAATGACGTTACCGCTGATTCTCGTTAGTCATGCGGGTGTAGCGGCAGGACGTTATCAGGACATCGATCTCGACAATTGCCCGGACCTGATCGAGGCGAACATTGTTTCACTTGCGGGGAAAACGGGCGTATCGTTTACGGACGATATTAAGCAGGTGGGCGCGTTGACCAGCAATGTATATTGGTCGTTTGAAAACGACGCAGCGGATGGAGGATGCAGTGGGACTACACCACCCAATCTTGTTTGTGGCGGCATCAACCTAACCATGCCGGCCCCAGATGGCGTAACGCCTGTCTCGAACACCTTATCCGCTGGAGTGGGCAGCCCATCGCCTAGTCTGACTGGTAACCAATATTTCTTCATCACCGTGAAAGAAACAGGTACGGAAGGACGTTTGTGCAAGCGCTGGTATAAATTCCATACGACCAGTAGCGGCGGCGGCTGGGGCGACCCGCACATCACCACGGTCGATGGCGTCAATTACGATTTCCAAAGCGCGGGCGAATTTATCGCGTTGCAGGGCGGAGGCATTGAGGTTCAAACGCGTCAAACACCTGTAGCGACGACGTCGGTCCCAAACTTTACCAACCCCTACACCGGCATCAAATCTTGTGTCTCGCTATACACCGCCGTGGCGGCGCGTGTCGGCGGACATCAGGTGAGCTTCCAACCCGACATCAATGGTGTACCGGATCCCACCGGATTGCGTTTGTACATCGATGGTGCCGTAACAACGCTGGGACCCAATGGGATTAATCTCGGGAATAGCGGAGGGCTGGCGCGCGGCGCCCGTTCTCGCGCCTCCCGTAGTACTCTGACCATCACCGCTGACCATCTGATGAAAACGGCGTCTGGCGGCCTTGAAATCGATTATGCAAACGGGGCCAAACTGGTGGTAACACCGGCGTGGTGGGAGGCGCAAAAGAGATGGTATCTCAATGTAAATATCTACGACACGATCGCCACCGAAGGTGTTATGGGGAAGGTGACCAATAGTTGGCTACCCGCATTGGCCAACGGCAGTTCGTTGGGACCCAAGCCGGACGCAATACATGATCGTTATGTACATCTCAACAAGACCTTTGCCGATTCTTGGCGTGTGACCAGTGGAAGCAGTCTTTTCGTCTATGCACCTGGCACATCGACATCGACCTTTACTGTGATGGATTGGCCGCGTGAGAATCCCAAGTCGTGTATGATCGAACAGCCTGAACCGGCGGTGCAACCGATCGACCAAGCTGTGGCGGAGCGGCAGTGCGCCGGGATTGGTGATGAAAATATCAAGGCCAACTGCGTCTTTGACGTGGCGGTCACCGGCCATAATGGTTTCGCGCAGGCCTATGCTGCGGCGCAAAAAGAAGCGCCTGGCGCGACCAAAACGACCGCCAAGGCGGACAGGCATACTTCCAAACCCGGTGATGTCGTGACATTTACCGCGACCGTCGAACTGCACGTTCCGAAACCCGGCAAGGTTCCCGCAGGGTCCGTGCAGTTTGTGGTCAACGGTAATAATTCCGGTTCACCAATGGTGTTGGATGCCAGCGGCAAGGCCGTTTTCAGTGCCACGGGTCTGGCGGTCGGCGTTCACAAGGTCGTCGCGAAATACCTTCCAGCCGCATTTGGCGAGACATTTCGCGCCAGCACCAGCGTGGCCGAGCAACATACCGTGGCCAAGGCGATGGGTTGGATATGGTGGTTGATCATCCTACTCATCATTCTGCCGATCGCGTTCTTGTTGTGGAAAAAATACGGCAGTCACTAACATGATGGGAGCGTTCGCGCGTTAGGAAGTTGGACATGAAAAACCACTTACAACGCAAACAAACGATAGTGAATGGGCATCGTCCTCAGCCGATGTTCCGCCCGCACCAAACGGTCGGGCATCGGGTTGGGGACGAGCGGTTTTTTACGCCGGTTCCAAATATCCAACGGCAAGATGAACCTGCTGCTGGGACGCCCACACCTGCACCCGATCCGATGATCGAAGGGCTCAAGATCACGGGCGAACGCTTGCTGCAATTACCTGCGTTCAGGTCCTGGTACGAACCGAGGTTAGACCGGCTGCGGTTGCGTTTGTGGGACGAGCAACCGAGCGATGCCAAGGCGGCGCTTATCACGTTTGTTGGCGTTAACGTCGCGCTCGCCGGATTGGTCTTTGCGCTCAATCCGGAAATCCGCGAGATGTTGTCTGGTACGAATATCGGCGCACCGTTGGGTTGGATACCTTACTCACCGGTCAGCAGATTTCGTTATACGCTGCCAGCGGAGGGTTCGACGACGTACGGTTTTGGTGCCGATTTCACGTTGAATCCGTACCTCACTGCCATCCGCGAACGGCACCCAGGGATGCCGTTGAGCAGTGCCACTCTGAGCTTGGAATCCGGTTATAACCCCGAGAGTGGCGGATTTTCCGTGACCGGAGGTCGCGTGGGGTTGGGGTTTTTGGGTGGCGGGCTCAATGTCGAAGGGCGAACTTTCACGTCATTGAGCCCATATCCCCAAATGGTTCCCAGCCCGACACCCGGAGAACCACCGATGACACTGATGCAAAGCGTACCGGGTGAACCTCCGCTACAGACAGGGTCCGGTTTTCAAATTTCGGTGTCGGCGGATCTTTTACAACTGTTCCCGGGATTGCGCGGAGTGTTTTAAAGGAAAAAGGATTACGCCATGAAACAAGCTGATGTTCATCAACAATCTTCCGAACATTCGACGAGTCGGCCGTTTTTCTCCAAGGCGTCGGGCGGCCGGGAAACGGCGGCCTTTTTTTCTGGCGTTTATTCCGGCGGCGTACAGTGCCAGGCGGAAACTTCGCCGCTGCCGGAGGAAGAAGAACAAACCCTGCAACAAAAACCGCTGGATGGCGCAGTTAAAAGTGTGGGTGCCGAAACCGAACCGGCGGATGCAGGAAGATTCATAGTGCAGCCCCAACTTACAATTGGGCAGGCTGGAGATCCTTACGAACAGGAAGCGGATCACGTTGCCGATCAATTGGTCGGTCACATGCAGGCTTCAAAGGCGACTTCAACACAAACCAACGCCGAACCGCATCGCCCCAACATCACCCCATTCATTCAGCGTCAAGGCGAGGGTTCTGCCGCAGTCGCGCCCCAACTTGAACACGGGATAAAACAGAGCCGCAGTAGTGGCGAGGCGATCGCACCGTCTGTGCGCGGCTCGATGGAGCGGGCGATGGGCGCGGATTTTAGCGGCGTCAGAGTGCATGCTAATAGCGAGGCGGATACGCTGAATCGCTCGCTGAATGCGCGGGCGTTTACCACCGGGCAGGATATTTATTTTAAGAGCGGGGAATATCAGCCGGAAAGTCCAGCGGGGCAAAGGTTGCTGGCGCATGAATTGACCCATGTGGTGCAGCAGGGAGGCGCTGCCAACCTCATTCAGGCGGATTTTGCGATTGCGCCTACCGCCCCGGGGACACAAGTACAAACGCTGACACAGACTCAAATACAAGCGGCGATTAGCTTTAATCAGGGGATTTATACCAACGCGACACAAATTGGATTTCTGCGGGATGTTCTAGGCATCTCATCGACACCTGCGGTGATCGACGCGGATTTTGTAAATGCGGTCGTACGTTACCAAGCGCAATACGGATTAACACAAGATGGTCAATTGGACCTTGCCACCGCAAATAGACTTGCGCGAGAAATTACCGCCGAAAGCGATTATTTACGAGGCTCCTCGCAACAGAGCATAGTGACTAGAGGTACCGTGGCGCATTCCGGGAGTGTCGGCGCGCCGCCCGCCGGGGCGCAAGGTCCGCCAGTGGGGGCTGTGGAGGTGCGTACCGGAGAGGAAATCACACTCACCCCCGGCAACAACATACCAAACGTCATCGCTCTTGAATACACGGGGGCCTTATCCGGCGACAGTCGCTGGCTACAATTTGTTTGGTTTGAATTGACAGCGGTTACGCCGCAAGGGACGGCCAGTGTTTCGGGCAGTGTTCCCACCAGCAGTGGTGTTCTCCCGTTTACGACGAATTCGGCCTCGCCCAACTGGGCAGTCGATGCGGGAACCAGCGCCAATAATCCCTTTTATGAGGCAAGCGCGGCGATGTTGCGCAATTCGAGCTCGACAACGATGTTCGATGCCCCGGGTGGCGGTACCGTAGCGCCGCTTGCGCAAGCGGTGCTTGGGGCGGGTGTAGGTGCAACCTCAGTGACCTTCACCGCGCATTTCTCTGCCTATTTGATTCAAAACAATCAAGCCGTTTACGTGGTGCCTTATAATGCGAGCACAACGTTTACGCCGCCAGCAGTGGCAGGGGGGGCGCTCACGGTCGGGGCGATAAGCTACGCGGTAGGCAATGCGGCACCTGCAACCGCATTACCCGCGAATTTGCGTACCGTATTGCACAACAGTTTTCCCATTTTTAGAAACATACAGTGAGTTTGAAATTGCTGAGAAATATTTTGTGATATCTGTGCATAAAGGGTGGGCATTTTGCTGCGGAGCTTTCTTGTGTCAATGGGCGAGTGGTCAGGGTATGGGAACGGAAAATAACGAACAGTCGCATGGTCTCTGGCAAATTCCCAAGCAGGAGAGGGTCACGTTCCAAGACGGGGTGATTTTTGCCGCCGGCAATTATCTATTTGCCTATGATGGACGTGACGTGACGCTGTTGTTGACGCCGAGTAAGAATTGGATATACCGATCATCGGATGATGTTTACAAATTAAAAACCAAATGGGAAGGTCGTAAATTATTTTATTTACCCCCCTTTGGCGACTGGTCCTATTTAGCGGAGTTTGACGGCGAACAATTCTACAGAGAAGAGCCGAAACATCGTTGGAAATATCACAAGATTCGTGACGAAGACGTCGAAACGGCAGATAAAGCGATACTAAACAGTCATCGAACAGCGCACGACTATGCGATAGGCCCCGCTGGAATTAAAGAGAGAAATGGACGGTAATCTAGGCCGTTTTTCGTGGGCTACAGTCGGATCCTGGCAGCAATTGAAAAGGGTGGCGACGGATGTTTAAACGTGCTAGAACAGCAGACGCCGGTATCACGGCTGCAAGGCCGTTCTTCTCCAACTTTGCCAATCCCGCGCCTTTTTTTAACGCACCCCCCGCCGTGCAAACCAAAACCGATGACGACGAACTCGTTAACGCCGAGGACCTGACGCCTGCCCCGGAACCCGCACGTTCCGGCGTTGCCGACACACCCGTACCCCCGCCCGACGATACGCCTACCGAGCCACCCGCATCCGGTTCTACACCCCTGGTGCAGGCCAAATTAAAGGTCGGTGCCGCCGATGATCCGTTCGAGCGAGAGGCGGATGCCATCGCCGATCACGTCGTGCATGGTGACAACGCGCCGGATGCCACGCCGTTACCGCACAGTACCCCCACGCCACGACGTCAGCGCGAAGACGACGAAGAATCCGCAGGAAAACCGCTGCAAACCAAGGGCGGCGTCGCGGGTGAGGCGCCATCGACGGTGCATAACGGCATCGAACAAACGCGTGGTGCGGGCTCGGCGCTATCGGCATCGACCCAACACGCGATGGAAGAGGCGATAGGCGCGGATTTCTCCGAGGTGCGTGTACATACGGACAACCAAGCACAGGCCATGAACCGGCAACTCCAGGCGCGCGCGTTCACCACCGGCAATGACATCTATTTCAACGCCGGGGAATACCAGCCTGATGCGCACGAAGGAAGGCATTTATTGGCGCACGAACTTGCGCATGTCGTACAACAGACCGGCGCGCAGTCCGCTCACGACGGGGGCGGTGCATCGCCCCCGTTGTCCCGTGCCCCGCTGGACGAAGAGACTGCCATGGCTGGTGACGCGGACGCAGGAGC
>CAKKRP010000106.1 GCA_919902765.1 Gammaproteobacteria bacterium
TACTGTACTTACGAGGTTTTTTCTTTTCTAAATATTTTGCATCGCGGGATTAGGGGCCAATGTCGATAGGGCTGCCTCATTAAAATTTAGCGGTTAGGACGATATCCAGAAACCCATGATCCCATCCCGCAAGCTTTCGCATTCGCTTTAAACTGACCCGAGGATAATCTTCAATGTCACACGTTCTCCATCAATGCGGCGTAATCACCTTAGTTCCATCGACCTTATCGCGCACTTGTTTGATCTGATCGCGCAACGCGGCCGCCTGTTCAAACTCCATGTTTTTGGCGTGTTTGTACATTTGTTGTTCCATTTTGTGGAGTTTGCGGGCCAATTGCGCCGGTGTCAGACGTACATATTCGGCGGTTTCTTCCGCGACTTTTGCAAATTCCTCCGGCGTCAGCGGGCCGCCGGGATAACCGCTTTCCATCACGTCTCTGATGGCTTTGATAATGCCTTTCGGGGTGATGTGATGTTGTTCATTGTAGACCAATTGTCTTGCACGGCGGCGATCGGTTTCGTCTAACGCGCGGCGCATGGAATTGGTGATGCGGTCGGCGTACATGATGACGTGGCCGTTAATATTACGCGCGGCGCGGCCTATGGTTTGTATTAACGAACGTTCCGAACGTAAAAAGCCTTCTTTGTCGGCATCCAAGATGGCGACCAAAGAAACCTCGGGGATGTCCAAACCCTCGCGCAACAGATTGATGCCGATCAACACGTCAAATTCGCCCAGGCGTAAATCACGGATGATTTCCATGCGTTCTACGGTGTCGATATCGGAGTGTAAATAGCGCACACGTACGCCGTGTTCGCCCAAATATTCGGTTAGATTTTCGGCCATGCGTTTGGTCAGCGTGGTCACTAATACGCGTTCGTTACAGTCCGCGCGCTTGCGGATTTCCGACAACACGTCATCGACTTGCGTCATCACCGGACGCACTTCAATTTCCGGGTCTATCAATCCCGTCGGGCGCACCACTTGTTCGACGATGCGACCGGCGTGGTTGGCCTCGTAGGTGCCGGGGGTGGCCGATACGAAGATCGTTTGCGTCAATAATTTTTCGAATTCGTCAAAACGTAGCGGGCGATTATCCAGCGCCGAAGGCAGCCGAAAACCGTATTCGACCAGCGTGGTTTTGCGTGAGCGATCACCTTTATACATGCCGCCGATTTGCGGCACGGTGACGTGGCTTTCGTCGATGAACACTAAAGCGTCGGCAGGCAGATATTCCATCAAGGTCGGCGGCGGTTCGCCTGGACCGCGACCGGAAAGATAGCGCGAATAATTTTCTATGCCGTTGCAATATCCCAGCTCCAACATCATTTCCAAGTCATAGCGCGTGCGTTGTTCGAGGCGTTGCGCTTCCACCAATTTATTTTCGGAATAGAGAAATTCCAGGCGCGTTTTGAGCTCAACTTTGATATGCTCTAAGGCCCCCAAGATCGTCTCGCGCGGCGTGACATAATGGGTTTTTGGATAAATCGTCAGGCGCGGTACACGCCGCAAAATTTCGCCGGTGAGCGGGTCAAAATAGGCGAGGGATTCCACTTCATCGTCAAACAATTCCACGCGCACTGCATCGCGTTCCGATTCGGCGGGGAAGATGTCGATCACCTCACCGCGTACGCGAAAGTTACCCCGGAATAATTCGACCTCGTTACGCGTGTATTGCATGGTCGCCAATTGGTGCAGCACATCGCGCTGGGAAATTTTGTCGCCGCGCTGTAGGTGCAACACCATTTTTAAATACGATTGCGGATCGCCCAAGCCGTAGATGGCGGACACCGTGGCGATAATAATGGTGTCCGGGCGCGATAAGATGGCCTTGGTCGCGGACAAACGCATTTGTTCGATATGGTCGTTGATCGAGGCGTCTTTTTCGATAAACGTATCGGTCGAAGGCACATAGGCCTCCGGTTGATAATAATCGTAATAAGAGACAAAGTATTCCACCGCGTTGTTGGGAAAAAATTCCTTCATCTCGCCATAGAGTTGGGCCGCTAAGGTCTTGTTGTGGGCCATGATCAACGCGGGCCGTTGCAAGCGATTGATTACGTTGGCCATGGTATAGGTCTTGCCCGAACCGGTGACCCCCAGCAGGGTCAAAAACGCCTCGCCGGCGGTGATGCCCTCCACCAGTTGACGTATCGCCTCCGGTTGGTCGCCGGCGGGTTGAAATTCGGATCTAAGTTCAAAAGAATTGCGCATAGGGGGATTTAGGTCAGCGGCGGTTTCGAGTATATTACCAAAACTTTTGCCTAGGGTTAGATAAAGACTAGAGGATAGTCCTTTGTTATTGCAAATATCTCAACGTGCTCAAGCACTTAAACCTTCACCGACATTGGCGGTGACGGCCCGCGCCAAGGCCTTACGGGCCGCCGGACGCGATATTATCGATTTAGGGGCAGGTGAGCCCGACTTCGATACGCCGCAACATATCAAAGATGCCGCGATCAAGGCGATAGACGCAGGGTTCACTAAATATACCGAGGTCGATGGGACTCCGGCGCTGAAACAGGCGATTATTAAAAAATTTAAGCGCGATAACGGTTTAGAGTACAAACCCGAGCAGATTTTGGTCTCTAATGGGGGCAAGCACAGCTTTTATAATCTGGCGCAGGCCTTGATCAATGTGGGGGATGAGGCGGTTATTCCAGCGCCGTACTGGGTGTCTTATCCGCCGATGATAGAACTCGCCAATGGCGTGCCGATTATTTTAGACACGGGTTTAGATACCGGGTTTAAAATCACCCCCGCGCAATTAGACGCCGTGATCACGCCACGCACACGCATGGTCGTTTTAAATAGCCCCTCCAATCCCACAGGTGCCGTTTACACGCAAGCGGAACTGGCGAGTCTAGGCGAGGTGCTGCGCGCCTATCCGCATGTGCTCGTGGTGACCGACGATATCTATGAGGGAATAATTTGGGATGGCGCGCATTACGGCAATATCTTAACCGCGTGTCCCGACTTGTATGATCGCACCATGGTTTTGAATGGCGTGTCCAAGGCCTATTCTATGACCGGCTGGCGTATCGGATATGCGGCCGGACCCAAAGGCCTCATCGGCGCGATGAAAAACGTGCAGTCGCAAAGCACTTCTAACCCGTCGTCTATCTCGCAGGTTGCGGCGCAGGCGGCGCTGGAGGGCGATCAGTCGTTTATCGTGGCAATGACGCGCACCTTCAAACAACGCCACGATGTCGTATTAAAAAGCCTCAATCAGCTTAAAGATGTGCGTTGCATCGCCGCGCAAGGGGCCTTTTATTTGTTCCCCAATATACAAGCGGTGATCAACAGTACATCGGGGGTCAGCGATGATGTGGGGCTGGCAGAGTTGTTATTGGAGAACGCAGGGGTGGCCTTGGTGCCTGGTTCGGCCTTTGGTGCGCCCGGTTATTTGCGTTTATCTTTTGCGACCTCGATGGAATTATTAAACGAGGCCTTGGCGCGCTTAAAAAAGGCCTTGGGGTAGGCCTCCACGCTCTTGACCACGCCCCCTTCGGCAGTTAGTATAGCGGGCCTTATTCCCCGGTAGCTCAGTCGGTAGAGCAAGTGACTGTTAATCACTGGGTCGGCGGTTCGAGTCCGTCCCGGGGAGCCATTCTCCCAACCGACAGGCATTCTCACCTGTTGGTTACCTTGCGGCGATAGCGATATCGCCGCTTTTTTTTACCTAAAAATTTTATTTAACGCATGGCATTCTGTGTTGTGGGCGCTGTATTTTAAGCAATTGTGCAACAATGTTATTGGCCCATAACGCAACCGCGTAACGGAAGGTTACGGTACAATAAATAACGTCGTACTAACGTGCTCCACGTCAACGATATTAGCCCTCGCTAATTCATCAATTGCTAATATATAAGCAATTTATCGGCAGTAAAAATTTTACTGCTTGTCTTTATAGTCCCATGGGTTTAACGTATTTATGCGTATTAAGTAATCCTAGGAAATTACTAGGTTTCTGCATAAACAAAGTGGCCGATGAGGGTGGGACATGGCGACGTTAGTTGAGCCGCATGGTGGGAAGGAACTGAAACCGTTGCTCTTGATTGGGGCAGCGTTAGAAGCAGAAAAGAAACGCGCGCGTACTTTAAAGCGCGTCGCAATCAGCTCGCGCGAAGTCGGCGATTTGATCATGATGGGCATAGGCGGTTTCACGCCGCTGGAAGGGTTCATGACGCGCGCCGATTGGTTGGGCGTATGCGATGGCATGCGTATGACCAATGGCTTGTTTTGGCCCATTCCGATCACACTCTCCACAGACAAAAATACCGCAGGCACGCTCACCGTAGGTGAAAGTGTTGCATTGTACGATCCCGAAAACGACGACCTCGTGGCGACGATGACCGTCACCGAAAAATACACCATCGACAAGGCCCACGAGGCCATGCAGGTGTACAAGACCAAAGACATCGAACACCCTGGCGTGAAGATGTTGATGGATCAAGGCGACGTGAATCTCGCAGGCCCTGTAAAAGTCCTGTCGCAGGGCGATTTCCCCGAAAAATACGGCGATCAATTCCTGACCCCGCAGCAAACGCGCGATATGTTCAAGGAGAAAAATTGGTCGGTGGTGGCGGCGTTTCAAACCCGCAATCCGATGCACCGTTCACACGAATATCTGGCCAAAATCGCCGTCGAGATCTGCGATGGTGTGTTGATACATTCTTTGTTGGGCAAGCTCAAACCCGGCGATATCCCCGCCGAGGTGCGCTCCAAGACCATTGAGGTGTTGATCGACAAATATTTTGTCAAAAACACCGTGGTGCAGGCGGGTTATCCTTTAGATATGCGTTATGCGGGGCCGCGTGAGGCCTTGTTACACGCGCTATTTAGACAGAATTACGGTTGCTCCCACTTGATCGTGGGGCGTGATCATGCCGGTGTGGGCGATTATTATGGGCCGTTTGACGCCCATCATATCTTCGATCAAATCCCTCCCGACGCATTGAAAACCAAACCGTTAAAGATCGACTGGACATTTTGGTGTGACCGCTGCGGCAGTATGGCATCTATGAAAACTTGCCCGCACGAGGCCAAGGATCGTCTATTGCTGTCCGGCACTAAGCTGCGCAAGGCCTTGTCCGAGGGCAGCGAAGTACCTGAAAATTTCAGTCGGCCTGAGGTGTTGTCTATCTTGAGAGAGTACTATCAGGGGCTTTCCGCCGACGAAAAAGTGGAAGTCAAGTTATCTGGTCATTCTGCAAAGTAACGGGAGTATTTGGAATATGCCTACGTTCGTACGTACTGAAAAATGTGATGGTTGCAAGGGACAGGATAAAACCGCTTGCATGTATATTTGTCCGCATGACCTGATGAAGCTCGACAAGGACGGTTCTGAAACCGGCCATGCGATGAAGGCTTATAATCAGGAGCCCGAACAATGCTGGGAATGTTATTCCTGCGTCAAGATTTGCCCGCAACAAGCCATTGAATGTCGCGCCTACGCCGACATCGTGCCGATGGGGGGTTCCGTGCAACCGCTGCGTGGTTCTGACTCCATTATGTGGACGATTAAATTCCGCGACGGTCGTATGAAGCGTTTCAAGTTCCCGATTCGTACCACACCGGAAGGCTCTATCGAACCCTATAAAAAGGGTTACAAGGCGGATCTTTCCAAGATCGGCATGGCCGGATTCCACACCTCTAATTGTGAGGCGCCGAAGAAGGGCGATCCCAGCCAGTTGATTTGTAAGTAACGCAACTCATTAGAGCATAGAGTTTAGGGTTAACGGAGCGTATAGAGGGTTAGTCATGGCAGAAGGTACATTTGGTAATCCAGAAGTCGTCGAAGAAGAATTAGATATTCTTATTATCGGCGGCGGTATGGCGGCGTGCGGCGCCGCATTTGAAATCGGCCCATGGATGGATGCGCTGAAGAAGGAAAAAGGCATAAACCTGAAAGTTAAGTTGGTCGATAAGGCGGCGGTATCGCGTTCCGGCGCGGTGGCGCAAGGTTTGTCCGCTATTAACACCTATTTGGGTGATTTAGACCCCGCAGATTACGCGCGCATGGTCGCTAATGACTTGATGGGCATCACGCGCGATGACTTGGCCTATGACGTGGGCCGTCACGTAGACGACTCCGTGCATTTGTTTGAAGAATGGGGTTTGCCGATTTGGAAACAACCCGGCGACGAAGGCAAGACGCTGCGCGAAGGCGGCAAACCGGTACGTTCCGGTCGCTGGCAGATCATGATCAACGGCGAATCCTACAAGTGGATCGTTGCGGAGGCCGCCAAAAACGCCCTGGGTACGGAAAACATCCAAGAGCGTATTTTCATTGTCAAGCTGATCAACGACAAGAACGACCCCACGCGTATCGCGGGCGCGGTCGGCTTTTCGACACGCGAGCACAAGGTGTACGTGTACAAGTTCAAGGCCTGCTTGTTGGTTTGCGGTGGCGCGGTGAACATCTTCCGTCCACGTTCCGTCGGCGAAGGCACGGGTCGCGCGTGGTATCCGGTGTGGAACGCCGGTTCGACCTATGCGATGGCCGCCGAGGCTGGCGCTGAGCTGACCATGATGGAAAACCGTTTCGTGCCCGCTCGTTTCAAAGACGGTTATGGCCCGGTCGGCGCGTGGTTCTTGTTGTTCAAGGCCAAGGCCACCAATGCCTATGGCGAAGATTATATGACCAAGAACGCGAAGTTGCTCGACGACTATCCGCCGTACGGTCAAGCCAAGGTGCCCGCAAGTTGCTTGCGCAATCACTTGATGCTGAAAGAAATGAAGGAAGGCCGTGGTCCCATTTACATGGACACGCCGACCGCGTTGAAGAAGTTGGCCGAGACGATGACGCCTAAGGAAATCAAACACCTCGAGGCTGAGGCGTGGGAAGACTTCTTAGACATGTGTATCGGTCAAGCGGGTGTGTGGGCCGGTGAAAACATCGAGCCCGAAGTCACACCGTCCGAATTGATGCCCACCGAGCCGTACCTGTTGGGCTCGCACTCCGGTTGTTGCGGCATATGGGTCTCCGGCCCCACCGATGTCGGCGCGCCGAAAGACTGGAGTTGGGGTTATCGTTCCATGACCACCATCAAAGGCCTGTTCACGGCGGCGGACGGCGTGGGCGCCTCTGGCCACAAGTTCTCGTCGGGTTCACATGCCGAAGGCCGTTTGGCCGCCAAGGGCATGGTGCATTACGTGATGGACAACCAAAACTTTAAGCCGGAATTAGAGCTTTCAGTTGCACAGGCTGTGTCCGATATCTATCGTCCGGTGCGTAACTTCTTGGAATACAAGGATTACACCACGGCGATCGACATCAACCCACATTATATTACGCCTAAGATGTTGCAGTTCCGTCTGCAAAAAATCATGGACGAATATTGCGCGGGTGTGGCCACTTGGTATCAAACCAACGCCCACATGTTGGCCGTGTGCGAACACAAGCTGGGCATGCTGAAAGAAGACTCGCTGAAGATGCGTGCGAAAGACCTGCACGAACTGCTGCGCGCCTGGGAAAATTATCACCGCATCATGACCGGTGAGGCCCATATGAAGCACATCCAGTTCCGTGAGGAATCGCGTTACCCCGGTTTCTATTACCGGACCGACTACAACTTTGTTGACGAAAAGAATTGGAAGTGCTTCGTCAACTCCACTTATGATCGCAACACCAAAAAGTGGACGCTGTTCAAGCGTGAGCATGTCGATCTCGTATCGAAGCCGACCTCGCCGGCTAAGTAAACGGCAACCCGTGTCACTACGGGGGTAGGTAAACATAAAGTCCGGGCATTGCCATAGTGCCCGGACTTTTTTTTACCAATAGAGATAATCCGTCCCTAAGTCGTTTATGGTAGATTATCTCAAGGCGTAGTCCAATGTAGGGTGGGGTAAGCGTAGCGCACCCCAACAACATGCCGCCTTCCGGCGTGCGAGTGATTTATTTTTCAAATCGTTGGTGTGTTATCAAGGGTCGTGTGGCGCCGATCCACAGTTCGTTTAATCGTTATAAAGTGAGAGAGCAGTCTATGGCCAAAGAAGTCCCAGTGAATCCGTTTAATAGCCCCTTAGTGCCCATATTGCTAAGCGAAAAAGACACCCTGGATTTTCGTTGTTACAAGGGCATCTCGTGTTACAACGCGTGTTGTAAGCAGGCCGATATCACCTTGTCGCCGTATGATGTGATACGCTTGAAAAAGCGTCTAGGCATGACCTCTACGGAGTTTCTGAAGCAATATACGGTGCCCTTTGAAATGGATGCCCATGGCATGCCGGGCATCAAAATGAAGACTCAAAACGATCAACCGGTGTGCCTGATGATGAGTGAGGAGGGGTGCAGTGTATACACTGATCGTCCATCGGCGTGCCGTTATTATCCGGTGGGCCTGATGGCGATGCGCGCGCAGAATTCACCGGACGATCAAAAACACTATTTTCTAGTCAAAGAAGATCACTGCCACGGCCACGATGCGGGTGGCAAGACTCAAACCATCGCGGAATATCGCGCCGAACAAGGTGTGGCGGAATATGATGACGCCAACCGCGAGTGGTATCAAATCATCTTAAAAAAACGTTCCAGCGGTATGACGGTCGGCGCGCCGTCGGCGACCAGTTTTCATCTATTTTTTATGGTGAGTTTCGATATTGATCGTTTCCGCGAGTTTGTGACGGCAAGTAATTTTCGTAAATTATATGTGCTGGACGACAACGAGTTCGACGCGATCATGGACGATGATTACACACTAATGCGGTTCGGATTGCGTTTTCTGAAACAAGTGTTTTATGGCGAAATGACCATCCCCACCAATAAAGAGGCGGTCACTAAACGCTTTGAAGAACGCAAGGATATCTTTGCGGCCAGACACCAAGCCGAAGTGGCGGCGGAGAAGGACAAAGACGATCGTTATGGGGATTTGGATTGATTTTTTTTGTAGGCGCGCGGGTGTCCCGCCCGCCTGGTTTTGAATCGTGTCGTGCGGTTATAGAGTGAGCCGTCCTCATTAATATAGTTATAGTAAATAATTCGTATCTGCGGCGTTAAAGTAGTCCTCGCGCGGATGTGGGCTTGAAATTATCGACCATCGTTGTTAGGCTTGTATTCCAGTGGTTAGGGCCTAATTGCGGGTAGGTGCGGAGTCCAACATGGCAAAACAGAATGACGATAAATTCAATCAAATCGCGGCCGAAACGCGCCGCGCTCGCGAACAGCGCGAACAAGGGTATAGAGAACAAGCTTTAAAGATGTATCCACACGTGTGTGGTCGTTGCGCGCGCGGATTCGACCGTAAAAATCTCCATGAATTAACCGTCCACCACCGGGACCACAATCACAATAGTAACCCACCGGACGGCAGTAATTGGGAGTTGTTGTGTATGTATTGCCATGATAACGAACATCAACGGCAGTTAGAGGCCCAACAAGGCAATACCTCTAGCGGGCGCATAAAAAACACCACCGCCACATTCAATCCCTTCGCGGATCTCAAATCGCTGATAGATAAGAATAAATAGAAATTGGTCACGATTCGCTACACACATCCCTTCTAACCCTCTACCCAAAGGCCGCAAGCCCGACCCTGAGCCAATGTGTAATTTCGAAATTCTTAGTGTTAATTTCTTGCGGGAACCTCTCATTGGGTGCGTGCGGGGTGCCTGTAAAAGCGAGTGGACATGCCTGGTATCTAATGGCAAAAAGATAAGTGCAGGTGCAAGCATAGGATTGCACCTGCATCTACTATTACTTCATCGTAAACGTAGCGGAAAGTTTTTTCGGTACTGCGACGTTCTTCAATGTGACATATTGCGGAAGTCCGTTTTTGTATTTCGGATAGTCCTCGCCCTGAATTAATGGCGATAAATATTCTCGACATTTTTCCGTAATACCAAAGCCATCCGCAGAAATATATTCTGCAGGCATTTTTCTTTCCACATTCGCGACATTGGACAGTTCCGTTTTGCCTATCGTCCACTTATAAGGTTTGTTGGATTTGCGGATAATGATGGGCATGACGGCGTTTTCGCCTTTTAACGCGAGCTCTACGGCGGCCTTGCCCAACGCATAGGCTTGTTCAACATCGGTTTTGGAGGCGATGTGGCGCGCGGCGCGTTGTAAATAATCCGCGACTGCCCAATGATATTTATACCCCAATTTGTCTTTGATTAATTGTGCGATAAAGGGCGCTACGCCCCCTAATTGCGCATGACCAAAGGCGTCGCGCGTACCGGCCTCTGCGAGGAACTGACCTTGTGCATTTTTGACACCTTCGGAAACCACCAAGGCGCAATAGCCGTAGTTATCGACGGAATGTTTGACCTTGGCGAGGAATTTGGTTTCGTCAAAAGTGACTTCTGGAAATAAAATAATATGTGGCGCGTCGCCCTCTTTTTCCGCCGCCAAACCCCCAGCGGCGGCGATCCATCCGGCATGCCGCCCCATCACTTCCAATACGAATACCTTGGTGGATGTTTTCGCCATGGAGGCGACATCAAACGCCGCTTCGCGTATCGACACCGCGACATATTTTGCGACGGAACCGAAGCCAGGGCAGTTATCGGTGATCGGGAGATCGTTATCCACAGTCTTGGGCACACCTATGGCGACGATGGGATAGCCCAGGGTTTGTCCAATTTGCGAAACCTTGTGCGCCGTGTCTTGAGAATCGCCGCCGCCGTTATAAAAAAAATAGCCTATATCATGGGCCTTGAAGACTTCAATCAGGCGCTCATATTCCGCCTTGTTTTCTTGCAAACCTTTGAGTTTGTAGCGGCAGGAGCCGAATGCGCCGGACGGCGTGTAGCGTAGCGCGGCAATCGCGCTGGCGGAATCCTTGCCGGTGTCTATCAGGTCTTCAGTGAGCGCGCCTATAATGCCGTTGCGCCCGGCGTATATTTTTCCGAATTTATCTTTATGTTTGCGCGCGGTTTCAATAACGCCGCAGGCGCTGGCGTTGATGACGGCAGTGACGCCCCCCGATTGTGCATAAAAAATATTTTTTTTGGCCATACGAATCCTCCAAGGCTGATATTCCGATTGAAATATGAGAGAAACGCTTCAAATAACACAAAAATTTTTTAAAATATTTCAGCATATGATCATCCCCCTTTGGAAAAGGGGGATGGAGGGGGATTTTATACTTTTGTACACCCTTTTCCCCTGACACTATCGAAAAAAGCGGCAGCTAGCCCCCCCTAGCCCCCCTTTTTTTCAAAGGGGGAACTCAATATCAGTGTGTATAGAGTTGTTATCCATTTTCTAATATGCAGTGTATGGACTCAAATCCCTATTATTGTTTATTGGTGTTGCTCTCCAGTTTCTTCATATTATCGCGGTCATAATCCGCTTGTACCTGCAACAAAGTCGTGACGCAGGTTTTAAGATCGCTGAATTCTTCTATGCCGGTGCCAAATTGATCGTTGGGGCCCAGAAAAAACAAACACCGATATTTCGCAACGCCGGTCTTGAACACTATGAAGGTCACGCCTTGCTCCACCCACACTGCGGCCGGGCATAGCACCAACTGCGTGGAAGTGGGGTCTAGGCGCAATTCACTATCTGCAATCTCAACGCGGGGCGCGCGAAAAAACCGCTGACCAAGCGCACCATTGATGATAGCCAATTCTTCAGCGTCGAAATCGGAGATGGTGTTTTGCGACATATTCATTTGGCTGCAAATTTTTCCAATTTGGTGGCGGGGATGATTTGACCGTCGAGACCGGATTCACGATGTCCTTTACCGTAGGCGACGCTCATTAAGGTGCTGTAATACACCACCGGCATATTGAATTTCTTGCCATAGGTTTTATTGATTTGATCTTGGTAGATCTCGACGTTCATCTGACAAACGGGGCAGGGTGTTGCGATGATATCGGCGCCATGATCATAGGCCGATTCAATAATGTCTTTGATCATGGCCTGGCTCTTTTCGGGCTCCGAAAATGCCAGCGCGCCGCCACAACATTGCACTTTTTTATCGTATTTTTCCAGGGGTTCTGCGCCCATGGTTTCGACCAGCTTGTCGAGATACATGGGATTTTCATAGGATTCGCCGTCGATGCCGAAGGGGCGGTTGGTCTGACAACCGACATAACCCGCTACCTTCAAACCGTCTAAAGGTTTTTTTACCTTTTCGCCCAGTTTGTCGTAACCGAAATCTTCAATTAATACCTCGACCATGTGACGCACTTTTTGTTTAGCCTCGTATTTCAGGCCTATTTCCGCCAGCGCTTGATTGGCGTCGCGCATCAATTGATTGTCGGATTCCAAACGCTCTTTGGTTTCACGCGTGGCCAACCAACACGCGGCGCAGGTCGCCACTACGTCTTGACCCTTGTTTTCTTGTTCGGAAATGGCCAGGTTACGTGCGCTTAAGATGAGGCGCTCCAACTCCCCGCCACCGGCATAACCTACCGATGCGCCGCAGCAATTCCAGTCCGGAATTTCATTGAGTTGTACATCGAGCACATCGCACATCGCGTTGACCGAAGTCATATAATTGGATGCAGAGGCATTCTTCTCCGAAGAACAGCCTGGATAAAATGAATATTGTTTCTTTGCCATAACGAACTCCTAAATTGATACGGGGTGACTATTCTTCCCACTCCGGCACATGCAGCGACAAGTCTTTAGACTAAGCGCTTAGTGCTTTTTCATGCGCGCTTCTTCGATCTCGCGCGCCTTTTTTAACAATTTGGTGATGTCATTTTTACCTTTGCAACCTTGGTGCGCCACCAAACCCAGCGGGCTCATGCGCTTGGTTTTGATCATGTTGAGGCCCACAGGCAACATTTTGAGCGCGGTTTTAATGCCTTTTATAAAGCCATGCATAAAATATAGACGTATGCCTAGCGTGACTTCATTGGCGCGGCCGGTCTTGGTGATATTGTCCCAAAACATCATTGCGAATTTGCGTGTCGGCTGATTTTTGGGTGCCAGGCCGAGGCGCTCCGCATAACGTGCTAAGCCATGCATGATATGAGTGATGGGCAGTTTGCGCGGACAGCGCACAATGCAGTTGTAGCATGAGGTACACATCCACATCGAATCGGAGGTCAAGACTTCTTGACGTTTACCCGCGCGTATCATCATGAAAATTTCTTGCGGCGGGTGCGCCCACGCGTTGCCCAGCGGACAGGAGCCTGCGCATACGCCGCATTGCATGCACATGTTGACCCATTCGCCTTCTTCGACGTTATCCGTGACCTCTTTTAGGAAGTGATTACGATATCGTTCGACCATCGCGGTTTTACCGTCACTCATGGACATTTTCCTAATTGCGTCTAACGGTTTACTGGTGTCGTTCATGGGCATTTTCCTGAGTATAAGTCAGTCCAAGCTAAAATTTCAGCGGGCTCATACCGATACGTTGTATCGTTTCCGCCATCTCGTTGATGAGTTGTGGTAAGCGCTGGATATCGGTAATGGCGATTTCATGCGTGACCACGCGCTCGGTTTCTAAAGATAAGGTCTTGAGTGTGTCATCCACCTTGCTCATGCGCATATGCGCCAATTCCGAACCCTTAACGAAGTGACATTGATAATTGTCGCCCTTCTTGCAACCCATCAACATCACGCCGTCAAAGCCGGCGTTAAGCGCATCGGTGATCCACACCAGATTGAGCGAACCCAAACAACGCACTGGAATGACACGTACAAACGCGCTGTATTGCTGGCGGTTCAATCCGGCCATGTCTAAGGCAGGGTAGGCGTCGTTCTCGCATGCAAACATCAAGATACGCGGTTTTTCAGCGAATTCTTCGGGAATATCGATGTTTTTGATCTGTTGACCGACGCTATCCACGGAATAATTTTCAAATGAAATGACGCGCACAGGGCAGGCGCCCATGCATGTGCCGCAGCGTCTGCAACGCGATTCATTGAAGACTGGGAAGCGCTTTTCATCTTCATCAATGGCACCGAACGGACATTCCACCGTGCAGCGTTTGCATTGCGTACAGCCTTCTTTTTTGAAACTAGGGAAGGATAAATCGCCGGAACGGGGATGCGCGGCGCGTCCTTGAGACGCGTTTTCAATGGCTTGGATGGCCTTGAGGGCGGCACCCGTGGCGTCTTCTTTGGTTTGCACGATGTCCATCGGGCGACGCACCGGGCCGGCGGCATAGATGCCGGTACGGCGTGTTTCGTAGGGGAAACAAATAAAATGCGAATCGTTGAAGCCGTATTTCAACTGCGGCAGATCGCGGCCTTGCCGATAGGTCAAATTGAGTATGGACGCAGATTTGGGTTTTTCCGCCGAGGCGGGATCGTCGATATTGAGCCCGGAATTCGGCACCATACCATTAGCCAATACGACTAAATCGACCTTTTCTTCGGCCTCTTCGTTGAGTATCAGGTCTTTGAATTTGACGGCAATCTCGCCACCTTCGGCCGTGACGCCGGAGACGCTGCCCTTGGTGAAGGTAACGCCTTGGTGTTGGCCGCTACGATAAAAATCTTCGCCGCCTGCGCCTGGCGTGCGGAGGTCGGTATAGATGATATGGGTGTCGATATTGGGATTGGCGTTTTTAAAATACAGTGCTTGTTTGATCGAAGTCGTACAGCAGTGCCCGGAACAATAGGGGAGATGACCTTCTTTATCGCTGCGTTGTCCGGCACACTGGACGAAGGCGACGCTGGTCACTTGTTTGCCATCGGAGGGGCGTTTGATAATATCGCCGCCCGCCGCTTTGGCGAGTTGCTCTAATTCAAATTGCGTAATGATATCCGGGGAAGTTTTATAACCGTATTCCGGTAGGTGACTCACATCGTGCGCGGTGAAACCCGTCGCCTGGATGATGGCGCCAAAAGTTTTGGATACTGTGGTGCCGCTTTCGGTGGTGATTTTCACTGCAAAACGACCCGGCGCGCCATCGGTTTCGGTGATGCTGGAATGCGTATGTAAGGTGATATTTTTGTGCGCTTTGACCGCGCCTATGAGTTCGCTTATGCCTGTATCTTCCGGCGTGGTGTAGGGCGCGCGTTCGGGGACATGCCGATA